>JAGMCY010000168.1 GCA_023128965.1 Candidatus Aenigmatarchaeota archaeon
TTCTAGGAATGTTATCATATCTTTCCTTTTAAAGGGGGATTTATCCCTGATGGTCAGTGGGAATGAGAACCATGAAGCATCGGACTTCTCAAAAGATTTTGGTAGTACAAAGTAATCTTCGTATTTTAGAAACTCCTCATACAAAGCCTTAAAGTTTCTTTTCCTAGCCTTTATAAAATCAGGGAGTTTTTTAAGCTGCTCTATTCCCATTGCTGCCTGAAATTCCAGGGGTTTCAAGTTATAGCCGATGTGACTGTAAATGTATCTGTGATCATACTCTGTATCACCTATCTTAAAATCAAATCTTTTTCCACAGGCACCATCCGAATTGATCTCGTCATGTTCGCAGTAGCATGCTCTACCCCAGTCCCTTATAGACCTTATAATTCTGAAAAGCCTTTCATCGCTTGTTGATATGCAGCCACCCTCGCCCATTGTGATGTGATGGGCTGGATAGAAAGAACACGTTGATAATGTACCGAAACTTCCTGTTTTTTTGCCGCCATACTCGGATCCCAGGGCATCGCAGTTGTCTTCTATAACAAACAGATTATTCTCTGATGCAAAATCCATAATCGCATCCATATCGTTTGGGTTTCCCAGCGTATGGGGGACCATTATAAGTCTTGTTTTTTCCGATAAAGCTCCCTTCAGGTTCTCCGGATTTATATTATAGTTTCCCAAATCAACATCAATAAAGACTGGTCTTAGGTTGTTCTGTATTATGGGGTTAAGTGTTGTGGGGAAGGTCACTGCAGGGGTTATGACCTCATCGTTTTTCATCATCCTCTCCGGGAATTCCTTGGATACCAAAGAAGAAACTGCTATGAGGTTTGCAGATGAGCCGGAGTTCGTGAGGAATGATTTTTTAACGCCTACGTACTCAGAGAATTTATTTTCAAATTCCCTCGCACATCTTCCCAATACGAACCAACCTTCTAGGATCGAGTTCACCATTGCTGCTATCTCTTTTTCATCATAAACCGTTCCAGAGTATTGTATTACTGTTTCGCCTGGAACGAACTTCTTTTCTTCTTCTTTGGCTTTGTAAAAATTTGCAATTTCTTCCAAGATTCTTTTTCTTATATTTTCTTTATTCATTTTCCATTTGCTCCTTCATTTTAAGCAACCCGTCTTCTATACCCATGGGTTTTATTTTGAGCTCATTTTGTGTTTTATCTGTTCTCAGCCCCGCCTTTTTCGGCCTTGGGGATTTCTGTTTTGATTCCTCTGTTGTTACAGGCTTTATAAATTTTGTATTAAGGTTAAAAACCTTTGCTATTCTGAGCGCGAATTCGTAACGATTCACTATATCAGATCCTACAACATTATAAATTCCAGTTTTCCTGTTTTTTATCAATTCAATTATTATTCTCGCAACATCGTCTGCAAATGACGGTGAACCATATTGGTCTGTCACGGCCTTTATATCCTTGTCGTTTTTGAGGTTTTCTATAACCCATGTTACAAAGTTTTGTTTATATCTATCCATTCCGTAAAGAACGGTTGTCCTTATAATCATATAGTCTAGACCTGAGTTTTTGACTTCCCCCTCCCCTTTAAGCTTGGTTTTTGCATAAACTCCTAGTGGATTAGTTTCATCGTCCTCTGAATATGGTCCATGTTCGCCGTCAAAGACGTATTCTGTTGATATGTAAACCATCTTGGCGTTGACCCTTTTTGCAGCCTCCACCACGTTTTTCGTCCCTTCAACATTTATCTTCCAAGCTTCCTTCTCATGCTCTTCGCAGTAATCCACATTTGTGAGGGCTGCTGTATGTATTATGATATCTGGTTTTTCCTTTTCTATCACTTTGAACACCCTACCTCTGTCTGTTAAATCCATCTCTCGGATGTTATCAAAATCGGGTTTGTTTCTGTTGTAGCAAGCAACTGTTTCAAAATCCTTTGGGCCCAAATTGATTAGCTTACTACCCAGCAAACCTGCTCCTCCTGTCACTAAAATCTTTTCCATATCAACCACTAATAAAATTATAACCACTAATAAATTTAAAAAATATTAATTTATTATTGATAGCATGCAAGAGCAGAAATTGATTGGGGGCGTTGAGGTAGAGAGGTTAGAAAAGATAAAGACAAAGGATTTAAAGGGGAAAGAGAATGGTTGGCTGGTCTAAAAATGGATATCTGAAATGAAACAATTAGTAGTTGACAAGTAAATTCCCTAGGGAAAGTTTCGGTAACAATTTAAATTATTTTAGGTTAATAAATCTTATCGATAAAATGATTTACGTAATTACAGGCAGTTCTGGATACATAGGAAGTCAGCTGATTAAAAATATTTTGGGCAGCGGTAAGGAGGCAATCAACATAGACAAGAACGAACCCGTTAAACCCCCCGAAGGAGAAAAATTTATTAAGTGCGATCTCACCGATAAGGAAAAAACCAGTGAAACCATAAGGTCTCTGGACTCCAAAGAGGAATACATTGTGATACACCTTGCAGGCCTGTTTGAAAAAGACATGAAGAGGAGAGAACACTGGAAGTTTGAGGATTTTGTTTCAATGAATGCCCTCACAACAAAGAATCTCGTAAATGAATTGAACAGACAAAAATTAAACGTTAAATCATTCATTTTTTCCTCGGCTGCCCTAGTTAACTGTCTGGGGAAAATAAACGATTTTTACCCGCTCTCGAAACTGGAGGCTGAAAAACATATCAGAAAAAATCTACCTTCTAATTCAACTCAAATACTCAGAGTCAGCAGGGTGATAGGAGGGCTTGACAGCGGGAAGGTTTCGAAGGACATAGTGAGCGATTTCATAAAAAAACTTCTTTCTGAAGATAACATAGTTCTTAATGGCTCGAATATCAAAAGAGATTACATTCACCTGGATGACGCATGCAATATAATAGTTTCTCCCATGAACAATGGTTTGCACGTGAAGAACGTTTACTCTTCAGAGCAGATAAGCGTGAGGAGAATAATCGAGATGCTTCACGAGGCTTTGTTGAAGAAGGGATTTATAAAAAAGGAAAAGAACATAATCTTTCAGGAAGACAAGGATAATCCTTTGCCCAAGATAGACGGTGAGACTGATTTCACAGATTTGCTGAAGTACAGAACATCGGAGGAAGCTGTGAAAAAAACAATAGAAGAATACTTGGAAGCTATGGAGAAAAATATCCCCTTTAACTGATTTTATATTTAAAATTTTGCCTTTAAATTAAAACTGATGAATAGGGTTGTGGTCATAGGAGGGGGTATTTCAGGTCTTTCCGTCGCGTATTTTCTTGCTAAGAGGGGCATCAAAACCGTGGTTTTCGAAAGCGAAAAGGAAACAGGAGGCCTGGGAAGGTGTCATAGAGTTAACGGTATGTCTGTGGACAGCGGATATCATGTTTTTTTCAAAAAGGATAAACACCTGCTGGATCTTTTGAACGAATTGAAATTTGAAAAAGATATCGTATGGGGAAATTTGGATTTTCAACTGATTACTGAAAGAGGAAACGTCTCTTTCTCACCACTTAAAGTTATATCAAGCAGGTCCCTTTCCTTTTCTGATAAAAGGGGTTTGGCAAAAATTTACTTAAAGATGAAAAATTTAAAAGACTGGAAGTTCTTGGACAAATTCACAGCAAGGGAATGGGTAAAAGGAAACAGCAACAACGGAGTCTACGAAAAAGTATTCGAACCGATTATAAAGGCAAAATGGGGGAAGGATTCGGATAGGAGTTCAGCTGCTTGGTTTTACGGGAGAATCAAGCCGCGATCGGGCTCAAGAAATATTTTTGGAGGAAAGGAGAGGGCGGGATACCTCAAGGGTTCTTTCAGAAAACTGTTCTTTGCCCTTGAAAGGGAAATAACCAACATGGGAGGCGAAGTGATAACATCTGCAAAGATCATAAAAATTTCTGTTAAAAATAACAGAGTCACGTCCGTGAAGTACAGACTGGGAAATGGTTTGATGGAGATTAAAGCGGATTTGGTGATAAGCACGGTCCCTGTCCAAGAACTTTTGAAAATCGCGAAGCTACCAGATGATTTTGTAAAAAGGATCAAAAAGATAAGATACAAGGCCGTGGTATGCGCGACATTCGGCCTGAAAGGAAGCGTTACAGATTCTTTCAGGACAATATTTTCCGAAAAGAGATTTTTCGGTGGTCTTGTTGAGATGACGAATCTTATAGACAAAAAACATTTCAGAAACAATCACGTACTCTATGTTTTCAACTTTCTTAATACTCACGAAAGGTTGTGGAAACTGAAAAATGAGGAAATCATCGAAACGTACGTAGATGATCTGGAAAAGTTATATCCGGGTTCCAAAAAACATATACTTTGGTCAAGATTGTATAGAAATCGATACGGGGAGCCCCTTTATGAGAAGGACTACTTGAGGATAATGCCAGATATTAAAACGCCTGTAAAGGGATTGTTTGTAACAGGAATGGTTCAGTCATACCCTACTTCCGATTTCAACAACATAATAGGTCTCGCTTCCAAAACATCCGATTTGGTTTACAAGGAGATAACATGTTAACAAGAAAAACGACTTTTTCCATTCTGAAAGGGATAGTAACCAAAAAGACACCCATTTACGTGCAGTTCGCAGTGACAAAAAGATGCAGCCTCAAATGTAAAATGTGCGGGATAGTCAAATCCTGGAAAGGGGAAAAGGATCTGAACTTGGATGATATAGAGAGGGTAGCGAATTTGCTTGACGAGCTGAACGTTGGCGTGGTAATACTGACAGGAGGCGAGCCCTTCTTGAGAGATGATCTTCCGGAGATTGTGAAGATTTTCCATAAAAGAGGTCTGAATACGAGGTTACAGACAAGCGGTTTTTCCTGCACGGAAGAGAACGTGAGGGAGGTCGTGAAATCCGGCCTGGATGATGTTTCAATCTCTCTGAACTCCATAAATCCAAAAATCCATGACAGTATCACAAATGTAAAGGGTTCATGGGAAAAGACCATGAATTCTATATCTTTATTTTCACGTATCATGCCCAAAAGAAATTCGATGCCCGTTATAAACTGCGTTCTTTCAAGGAAGAACATACGAGAAATGGAAAGAATGGTTCTTCTTGCAGACAAGATAGGATTTTACCTTTCCATTATACCTGTGCATCTTTCGAAAGACGAGGGTGAAAAATTCGCCTTCAGAGGTTATGAGGATTCTCTGGGTTTTTCAGAAAGGGATTTTGATCTGATAGACAGAACGTATTCAAAACTAATAGAGATGAAAAAAAAAGGATTCGCTGTATACAACTCCATGAAATTCCTAAAGGAGAGCCCTAATTTTATCAAGTACAGTGTATGCAGATGGAAATGTTATTCCCCGTATCTTTATTTCTCGATTTCTCCGGGTGGTCTGTTTTCACCATGCATAGACTTACGAACAAACATATCGGTTTTAGGTGATAACTTTCTTTTATACTACAGATCAAAAGAATTTGGAAAAAGAATTCTAAGGGATGTTAAGAGATGCGAAGGATGCATGTACGGGTGTTGGCCGGAGATAACATATCTCTGCGAGGATATAAGGGTTTTAATGGAAAGGATCAGGGAAGGAATAAAAATTATTGGCAGGAGGAGAAGGGGTTTCGATTACAATAGCATTATAAAAATAATTGATTCAATATCATAAAATGCTTGAACTTGTTTACAGTTTTCTGGACCAGAATATCCTGGCATTCATGTCAATACATCTGGCTTTTCTGCTAGCATTTCTCGCGTTGAATTTCAAGACCATTGCAAAACAGTTCTCAAAAATAGACAGAAAGATATGGATAATACTGCTGGTGATATTCCTGGTGGGTTTTTGTTTAAGGAACGCTGAATACTGGTACGGAGAGCATGCAGATGCTTATGCTCCATTGGAAACTGCTAAGTTTCTGGTTCTGGAGGGGAAACACGTTAAGGCCTGTTCTGCAGGAAGGGCAGGTTATTGCTCGTCATACCAGCAAGTTCTGCAACCGGTAGGATTTCCCTTTATCACCTCCCTTTTCTACATAATATTCGGAATAAACACATTACCCGTGCTCGTATTCTCAGCTGTTCTGGGTTCCCTTTCAATAATCCTCGTGTTTCTGACATGCTATCTGCTGTTCAAAAAAGAGGAAATTGGACTGTATGCTGCCCTTGTTTACGCTCTGATACCCCTTGACATATTTTTTTCAGGGACAGGATTCACGAGAATAATTTCAGTATTCTTCATTGGTTTCACTGTCTTGGTCTACTTGATTGCCCTCAGAAAAAACGATCTAAGTTTATGGGTACTTTTCAGCCTTTTCCTGTCCCTTTCAATTTACATAAGACAGGAAAATTACATTCTGATCCCCTTATTTTTCCTGGGCCTGTTTTTGTTCAAATACAACATTAAAAACAAAGACAATATCAAAAAACTTCTGATATCCGCGGCCATATTTATGATCTTCCAGTTGCATGTATTTTACTGGACATTTTTCATGATTGCACATGCGCTTGGCAACCCCCCCGGCTTACCAACATATTCCTTAATCTGCCTCGAGAAAATGAGTCCGTACATTTTAGATTTCCTTTGGGGATTCTCTAATTATCCTGTATCCAACCCTTACAGTTTTGCAGCTACTGTACTCTTTATAATAGGAATAGCATTCATACCATTATCCTTTTCTCTCAAGGAACGTCACTTATCCAAACCCATTTTTGTAACTTTATGGTTTATTCTGTTTTTTCTGGTTTACGGATCATATTGCATGAATTTCATTGACGGGTTTGCATACGGACCTGATGGTAGCTTTATAAGATATATAATTCAATTCCACATTCCATATTCCATACTGGCAGGATACGGATTTTACATGATAACCAAGGCAGGGAAAAGAATAAGCAAGTACACAGTTATCGTATTTATTCCTATTTTCATAATCCTTTTGTTGCTCCCCGTTCAGTCCCCAACAAGTTTATTCAAGGATGCGAGAACAGACTATGACAGCGAATACTTTTCAGCTATAAAGAATACGCCACCGAATTCCACCGTTATAGCACAGATGTTCATGCTGGTATCATCAGATGTGGTAGGGGGCAACAGAAAGTACATAGATCCTGAGGTAATGATTTTGCACGGAACAGCCATGCATACTATTGAATTGTTGCACGAAAGCGAGGATGTCTATTATATAGAGTTGCACTATTGTAACGATTGGCCGGACCATCACGGATGCAGGTTTATAAGAGATAATCTGGATCTGGAATTTGCCTTCAGTGAAGGTTCATTGAACGTGTTTAAAGTTATCGTGGGACCCGACAAAGACTATGCCATTGAATGGGACAACCTTTTGCATGAGATTGAAGTGAGATCAAACAAGATCGTGAACATGTGCCTTAAGGAATTAATATGATAAATCAGGATCTTGAACATAAGCGTAGGTGAATTATGAAGGTAATGCTGATAAGATATCACAACATCGGCAACATAAACACAAGGTTGCCGGAAAGTATAAACAAGGTTCAGGGTGTATACCCGCCTCTTGGGGTAGCGTACGTAGCCTCAGCCTTGGAGAAATTTGATCACGATGTCCGTATTCTCGACAGCAGGGCATTGAACTTAACAGCAGAAGAGACAAAGAAATACATAGAAAGAATTAACCCGGATGTTGTTGGAACGACGTGCATGAGTTCCACCATAAATGGCTCTTTCGAAGTTTTACGTCTTGCTAAAGAGGTTTCAGAGGATATAACAACTGTTATCGGAGGACCGCAGCTCTTCATCTACCCCAAGGAAACAGTAAGCCATGATTTTGTGGATTTTGGCGTTGCAGGCGAAGGAGAAATAGTAATGCCTGACCTTTTAAAAGCGCTTGAAGGCAAAAAGGAATTCCAAGAAATAGACGGGTTAGTTTACAAGGAAAACGGGATAAAGTTCACCCCAGCAAAAAGATACGTTAAGGATCTGGATTCGTTACCCTTTCCTGCAAGACACCTCTTACCAAATTATAAATACTCCTCAATACTTTCAGACCATCCCTTCACAACCCTCATAACCTCAAGGGGTTGCCCGTTCAAATGCGGTTACTGCTTCAGAAAAAAACTTGACAGGATCGTGAGATATAGGAACGCTAAAAACATAGTTGATGAAATAGAGCACTGTTTAGAGAAATGGAGATTCAGGGAAATATGGTTTTATGACGATACCTTCACAATGAATGAAAAGCATGCAACAGAAATATGCAAGGAAATACTGGACAGGGG
>JAGMCY010000169.1 GCA_023128965.1 Candidatus Aenigmatarchaeota archaeon
TCTCCTCGTCACAGCTGTCATCCGTACATCCAACATCATCCGAGCAATCCCTCGCTTGTCCGCCAATACAATCTCCACCTTGGCATGTTTCCCCTAAATTACAGAATAACCCATCGTTACACGTTAAGCCTTCATATGGTGTTGGGTCTTTTTTGCACTGGTCATTCTCTTCGTCGCAGTAACCATCATTGCACTGGTCGTCCAGATAACTGCAATCAACTGCTGTTCCTGCCTGGCAACCGTTCACCCCGTCGCACGTTTCAAAACCGTTACACCACAACCCGTCATCGCAGAGCGAATCCCCGCCTTCGTCTGTCTGGTTATCACAATCATCATCTATTCCGTTGCAAATCTCTGCAGCTCCCGGATTTATGTCGGCGTTTGAATCATTGCAGTCAACAGGACCGCAAATACCTCCTGTTATGTTATACCAGTCGCCGTCATCATCCCTGCACCCCATGCAAGAATAAGTGCAGCCGGTGACGGTTCCTATATCATCCCAGTTTTGCGTTTTATCGCACCAGTTATCATCACCGCTGTTGACGTCACTGTTTATAATATCATAGTAGGAATTTCCGCACACGGTGTTGGCACTGACGTTGTTGCTTGTTGATGTGATTTCCAGATAAATGCCATAATTATTATTTGAAACGTTGTTTGATATTATGGTGTTGTTGTTGCTGTAATAATACGTGTAAATTCCATAAACGTTACCTGAAACGTCATTACCCTTTACGGTGTTGCCAGTCGAATTATATATTAATTTAATGCCAAAATCGCTCGAAGATACGTTATTGTCTTTTACGGTGTTATTGCCGGAAGAATATGATATATAAATGCCGTCCTCCCCGTTCGAATATAAACTGTTAGATTTTATGGTATTGCCGCTGGAATTAATATTCAATGAAATGCCACGGTAACCGCTTAGGTATACATCGTTGTTTGTTATGGTGTTGTTTTTGGAACGGGACAGGTGTATGCCCCGCGTGTTACCTGAAACATCGTTCGATGTTACAATGTTTTCGTGGCTTGAGAAATATATGTTGATGCCGCTGTAACCATTCGAATATATGTAGTTGTTTTTTATGGTGTTATTTACGGAAGAATCCAGGTTAATGCCATAAATACCGTTGTCCGAGGCGTTGTTGTCGATCATGGTGTTGTTGCTGCTGTAACCATAGATAATGCCATGCCAGTTGTTCGAATGGGCGGTGTTGGATATCAGGGTGTTGTTGACGGAAGACTGTGAGTAAATACCATAACTGTAATTCATTACCGTACAGTTTTTTATGATGTTATTGTCCCTGTTAACCGAGTATATTCCCCTGTATCCTCCTAACCCGTTTAAAACAGATCCATTGCAATCCAGAATGATGTTATCCGCTCCTATTATTATCCCGTTTGGCAGATTGTAAGTTCCAGGGCAGAAAGTAGTATCCTGTGCAATAACCATGCCG
>JAGMCY010000017.1 GCA_023128965.1 Candidatus Aenigmatarchaeota archaeon
AGGAATTTAACCCTCTCGTTGTCCAGACTCCCAAACCTCAACGCGCCCAAACCTGCGATAGGTCTCGCTCCGATCGTGAATATATCCCTTAAACATCCTCCTATACCTGTAGCCGAGGCCTCAAAGGGTTCAACCGCTGAAGGGTGGTTGTGCGATTCCATCTTGAACGCAACCCCCAAGCCGTCTCCAATATCAACTATGCCTGAATTCTCCTCCCCTGCGCCAACCAGCACGTGTTTTCCCTTGGTCGGGAACAACCTGAACAGCTTTCTTGAATTCTTATAGCTGCAATGTTCAGACCACATCGCTGAAAAAACGCCCAGTTCTGTAAAATTCGGCTTTCTGCCAAGCAATTTTATAATCTTATTGAACTCCTCTTCCGTGAGTCCCAAATTTTTTGCCAATTCCACATCAACCTTGGCTTCGTTTCCCATAAGACCAAACTCCTTTTAATGAGCACAAATTATCAATAGGATAAATATGAACTTTAAGAATAAAAATATATGTGGTCAAATGTGACCAAGGGGGATTTTTTAACCAAAACCCCATTTATTAAATATGAAACACAAAATCCGCAAGAAAATCCTCTCTGTCAGGGAGAAACACAAAAAAGAGGACAGGTTCTGCAAGGACTGCATGATAAAGGACAAGATGTTCTCGCTCCCCGAATTCAAGAAAGCGAAGATTATACTTTTCTACGTTTCGATAAAAGGAGAGGTCAGGACGGATAAGATGATATCGGAGTCGCTCGACAAGGGGAAGAGGATACTCGTTCCTTTCGCTGACCTGAAGAAAAAAAGGCTTCTCATATCCGAGATAAACGATCTCGATGATCTGTCTCCCGGGGCTTTCGGCATACCAGAGCCGAAAAGCCCGAAGGAGTTCCCTCTGGAGAAGATCGACCTCGTCGTAATCCCGGGAATTGCATTCGACAATAAGGGGAACAGGGTAGGGTATGGGATGGGTTTCTACGACAGGTTCCTGAAGAAGTTGAAATCCCACGTCCCTTTGATTGCTCTGGCGTATGACCTCCAGATTGTCAATCGTATTCCCACGGACGGTAAGGACGTCCGCTTGCATAAGATAATAACGGAGAAAGAGATCATTGAATGCTAATTATGCTTCACATTCTCGTTGAATTCCCTTCCCATCCACGCCTTTACCGGGAACCACAACTCCCTCGCTTCCGCGACCGTGAATAAAGAACCTGTTACGAGAACGAGATCGTTTTTGTCCGCTAGCTCTTTCGCTTTCCTCACCGCGTTTCTCACGTCGTTAACGATCAAAAGGGGTTTTTCGTGTTTTTCTACTTCCTTCCGTAAGATTTCGAGGTCAGCCCCCCTGCCCATAACCTTGTGCTTCGTTAGGATGAAGAAGTCCGTTTTCTTCGAAATCTCTTTTATCATGTCAGGGATTAATTTGTCCTTCGAAATTCCGAGAACCGTGTAGAGTTTTTCGTAATCGAGTAAATCTAGAGATTCTTGAAGGCTTCTTAAAGATTCCGAATCCTTTGCCCCGTCAAGCAAAACTAGCGGTTGCTTGTTAACGACCTCAAACCTCCCCGGCCATTTAACTTTTTCCAGCCCTTTCTTTATCGCCTTTGTAGGAATTTTTTTGTTCAGAGAATTAATTGCGGTGAGCACGCAACCGATATTCCTCAGCTGGAATTTACCGGCCAACGGAACTGAAATTATCGAGCCCTTGAATTCGAAGGTGTTGCCATTCGGAAAAGATTTCGCTTTTTCCAGTTTCATCGCCCTGAGGAATTTAGCTTTCCTCTCACCGCATATCTTTTTCAGGATTCCGATGACTTTCGGGTTCTCCGATCCCGTCACGAGGATTCCGTTCTCTTTTATTATCCCCGCTTTTTCTTTCGTGATCTTTTCGATGGTTTTTCCCAATATGTCCGTGTGTTCGAAGGAAACGTTCGTTATTATCGAAATTTCGGGGTTTACAACATTTGTCGCGTCCAATCGTCCGCCTAACCCGACCTCGAGCACCGCGAAGTCTATTTTTTCCTCCCTGAAGTATTCAAATGCGAGGGCTGTAATGAATTCGAAAAATGTCGGGCTCTCGGTTTCCTTTCCAACGTTATCAGCGAAAGGCTTTATCTTTTCAGCGAGCCTCACGAAATCCCTCTCTGAAATCCTCTTTCCGTTTATTGTTATCCTCTCAGTGAAGTCCCAGAGATGTGGTTTCGTGAAAACCCCGACTTTGTAACCCGCTTCCTTAAGAATTGATCCGAGCATAACGCACGTGGAACCCTTCCCGCTCGTCCCTCCGATAATGATGGAACGGAATCCCTTCTCAGGGTTTCCGAACGAGGAAAGCAAACGCTCGATCCTGTCCAGACCGAGCTTTATACCGAACATGTTCAGATGTTGTATGTAATCCTTGGCTTGTTCGTAATTCATAAAAATAATGCGGGTTTAATTTTTTAATGCTTGAACATTCTCCTTCCCGTGAAGACGTATAACCGAAAGCTTTATAAATTATATAAACTTATATAATTACATGGAGCAGAAAATTTTGCATTACCCGAGGTTAGATACGGTAATAATGGTAGAAGAAACCATAAAGAAACTCGATTTCTATCCAACAAGAACAGAACTGTGGAAAGCTCTTCCAAAGAAAGTGATGTACCAGACGTTCATGATGATAATAGACTACCTTTTGGAAATTAACAAAATTATGATAGACAAGGATGGAAAAATAGTTTGGATCTGGAACCCGAAACTGGTGAAGAAGATAATGAAAGGGGGGCTTGTCCTTAAATGACTCGAGTATTCGTAGGATTTATAAACCAAAAGGTTAAGAAAGAATACCAAAAGGCCAAGTATGAGAATCCGGAATTATACAGGTTTCTTGAAAGGGCAACTCTTGTTGGAATGGTTCGACCACAAAAACTACGAAAAAAGGTTCAGGTATAAAGTCAGATAAAAATCAAATTTTAATGCTTGAACATTCTCCTTC
>JAGMCY010000170.1 GCA_023128965.1 Candidatus Aenigmatarchaeota archaeon
AATCTTTGTGTAAATGTCAGGCATTCTGAATCTTTCCCGTTCATATAAATACCAGTCAAGTAACAGATTTGTTTTTGTGTATTCTTTGCCCTTATCAAAATAAAACGCGCCGTTTATCAAAGAAAGTGCTCTATTCATTGTGATATTACCATCAGAAAGGTCAATTGCTAGAGTCCTTCTAACAGCATTATAATCATTTACATCAAGACTTGGAAAAACATATGTAGTTACAGAGCCTGAGTTAGCAGCATTCATAACAACACCTCAGTTTTTCTCTAGGGCTAACCACCACATCAGTCGTATTTCAATATCTTCCATGTTTCTTATGATATACAAAGGATTCATTTCATCGACACCCGAGTTTTCGAAAGACGACCTTCGCTTTTGATTCAAGTCGTCAATCGCTGTTTGTTTTTAATTTTTGATAAGGTTTTACTATTTCTAAGTGATAATTTATTGTAATTAGGCTTTATAAAGGTTTCGGTGGGGGGATTTTTACGTTCCATGCAAAACCGATATTAATACCTGTATTTAAATATTTCTCATGGCACAGATTTTCGGCGAGAGGAGCTTTCGAATTTCTCGGAGCCACAAGAAGAAGGACAAATACACGAAAAAGAAACCACCTGTCAAGAGAGGGCAAATACTCGAAATCTATATAAGGGATATGAGCAGGAAGGGGGACGGGGTCGGGAAGGTCGAGGACTTCGCTGTTTTCGTCCCCGGAGCGGAGGAAGGGGAAACTGTCAAAGTCAAGATAACCGAGGTGAAGAAGAACTGCGCCGTGGGTAAGAAAGTAGAATAATTTATTCAACCTCGATCCCCGGCTTCCCTGGTGAAGCTTTCGCTGCTTTATCGCTTTTCGAATCTTCCGCCCTGATGATTTCGATTTCGTACCCGAACTCTTTCTTGAGGAAATTCTTGGTTTCTGAAAGCGAGGAGAATTCGCTGTCCTGGTCCATCACGAAAGACGGGAGCTTGGAAGGATCTTTAACAACGGCCGGGACGATCTTCGCTATTTCCATGCCGTGCTCCTTGTCCATCACGTTCTTCATGATTTTTTTCACGTCCCTGGTCTTCTCGATCTCCTTCTTGAGCTTTTTGAAGAAGGCGTATTTCCATTTGGCGGGAACGAAAAGGCGGATTTTTTTCGGCTTGAACTTCACGAGCTTCAGGACGTTCCTTACGTCCTCGGCTGTTGTGTCAGCGAGTTCCTCGTACGCCACGAGTTTTTCATCGATCAGTTTTTTATCGTATTCGGGCCAGTTCTCAAGGGAAACGAACCCTTTCTTCCGCAATTTCTCCCACATCTCCTCGCTGAGGTGAGGAACGACAGGGTTGAGCATTTTAACGTACTTCTCCGCTATCAGGTTGTACACCGCTCTAACTTCGCTTTCATTCGCTCTCCTCTTAAGTTTCTTTATCCAAGAAGGGATCGTGTATATCGCCAAGTTCCCATAATCGCGAAGTCTCATCCCTTCTAAGGCCTCGCCCGCTTCTTTAATCGAAAGCTCGAACTTAGAGATGAAGGCCTTGCCCATGGGTCCGAGCTTCCCTTTCTTCCTTTTCTTGATTATTTCCGAAAGGAGAGCGTAAAGATTCGAAAGGTTCTTCTGCATGTTCCCCGCTTCGTTCGTTTTCCAGTCAAAAGTTCCGTCAAGTGTGATTGCTGTGGATATGTACGCGCGGAAGGTGTCCGCCCCGTATTTGTTCTTGACGTCGAGGAGGGTGATCACGTTTCCTTTCGATTTGCTCATTTTCTGTCCCTCGCTCTGGACGAAGCCGTGGAAGGAGATTTTCTTAGGCCAGTACTTCTCAGGGAATATCCCAGCGTGCGCGAATATGAAAAACGACAGATGGTTGGAAAGGTGGGCGACATATGTGTGCCTGTGGTCGTTAGGATACCAGTAATCGAAATTCGAGCGCATCTCTTTTAGTACGCCAGTCTTGATTTTCGTTTTCTTGCTGACATTCGAGACATTTCCCTTCCCGAGGTAAACGTAATCGAAGAATTCTGGAAGCAGTTGATCTGGCTTGATTTTGTGCTTGTTTATCAGGTTCTTGATCAGGTAGAAACTCATGTAAATCGTGGAATCGGAAAGGCTCTCTATTATCCATTTCTTATCGAACGGGAGGGGCGTCCCCAGCCCGCGTTTCCTGGCGGCAGGCCTCTTGTCCAGCCATTCGAATGTGTCCTCAAACAGTTTCCTCATGGTTTCCGGAAGGAGATCCATCCTCTTAAGGCATTTGTAAGCCTTCCCTTTCCATCCCTTCGCGTTGAAATCGAGGAACCACTGGTCCTCCAGAACCGAGACCACGATCTTCGTCCCGTCCCTGCAATACGCTTCTCTTGAAGTTTCATACATTAAGTCGGCTTCCCCGTTTTTTATCAGTTCATCCTTGACCTTATCCTTCGCCTCCGTGACCTTCATACCAGCGTATGCCCCGCAGTTCTCGTTCATCACGCCCGTGTGGAAGCCCTCCTTGTAGATGAGCTGGGTCGCTTCTTCAAGCCTTGGATCATTCTGGTTCTTAAGCTTCATCTTTTCCGAGATCCTCAAAGCAGCGAGGTCACCCCAGCCAGGGATGTTTATTATCGGGATAACCTTTATTTTCCTAACCTCCCCGAAATCCAGTTCGTACCTCTCGCATTCGTCTTTATTTTCCTGCAAATCCTTCAGGGCCATCCAGTCGTACGGCGCATCGCTAGGGACGCTCGTTACGATCCCGCTACCCACGTTCGGGTCAACGAAAGTTGAAGGAAGGATGATGATTTTTTTGTTGATCCCGGGCGCCTTCGCGTACTTCCCTATAAGTTCCTTCCCGTTAACGTATCCAACGGTTTTCAGCCCCTTCTTCTGGTAGGAGAGCTTTTCTTTTCCTTCTTTGCTTATCGCCCAGGTTTCGTTCCCTATCTCTATTTTAACGTATTCCGTGTTCGGGTTAACCCACAGGTTTGTCTGGCCGAATACGGTTTCGGGCCTAAGCGTCGCGGCTACCAGAACCAGACCGTCATCCATCCTAAACTTCAGGAAGGTGAACTCGAGTTTTGAGACAGGATTCGTGTCCGCATCCTGTATGTCGTCCTCGCCCACGGCGTTGTCGCATTTAGGACAGAACAAAACGGGGTAGCTCCCCTTTATGAGGTAATCCTTTTCCCTGTATTTCGTGAACTGCCACGTTATGAAATTCTGGTAATCAGGATCGCCTGTCGTGAATCTCCTCGTCCAGTCGATTGACAAACCCAGAGAGGAGTATTCATCCACCATCTTGGGGATGAAAAACTTCACGATGTTCCAGGGATCTCTGAAGGATTCGAGAATTTTCTCAAGCTTCTTCTCGTTCTTCACGTAATTCCTAACATATCCTTTGTAAAGCCCTATCTTCCCCTCGTCCCCTGATTCTATCGCGGCCGATATCCCGAGGACGGGCGTTCCTGTTATGTGGAAAGCCAGGGGGTAGAGAACGTTCAACCCCTTCATCCTCATGTATCTAACGTAAATGTCGCTTTCTGTCACCGCCCTCCCGTGCCCTATGTGCAGGCTTCCCGAAATGTAAGGGTAGGGAGTGGTGAAGAAGAACTTTTTCCCTTTTTTGTCAACCTTCGGCTCAAAGACCTTCTTTTTCTTCCACTTATCCTGCCATTTCCTTTCGATTTTCCTCAAATCAACCATAAAATACGACCCTTTAAATTAATATTAATCTCTTTATGTATTATAATTTAAAATAATTTGGGCGTGTAGCTCAGCTGGAAATTTCGAAAGACACGATTCCATTCGTGTCGGTCGGCAGTAGAGCGCGGGTCTTCTATGGTTCCTCTGCAAAAGCGAAGGAACTGCTTGGAAGAGTTGAGGGCAAAAAACGAGCGACGCAGGCGAAACCTGCGTCATTCGAAAAGTCCAATGATAACGAAGAAAGCCTGAGGCCGGGGGTTCGAATCCCCTCACGCCCATTAACTTTTATTTTTTCGTTTGGAACAGGTTAAGAATAAATTATTTATTATCTAATTACTTTTCTTTATGGTATTCCAGGGAAAGGATTACGGGATTGAAAGAATAGGTGAAACAAAATTTGATCATATAAAGCTATATCTCATGCTCTTCCCCTGCGATAATATTCCAGGCCATGAATATTACAGAGGTCTAATTAAATACCATAGGAAAGAGCGTGTTCTTTTTTACAAGAGGTTTCATGAATTAGCGGGAAGGGAACTTGGTAAGAACTACGGCAGCGAAGAGGCAATTAAGTTAATCAATAGAATTCTGAAGGATTCCAAAACAAAGGATAGAAACAAAAAAATGAGTTTAGCATATATCAAAAGAATTGTGAAGGGAAGGGGGAAAATAGACAAGAGTAATGGAATGAGATTATATGATTTCGGTGCAGCAGCTGGCTTAACGCGATACGAAGCTGACCAGGTCTTAGATAACAATATGTGGCTATATCTTGATCACATAACAACGGAAAGGGGAGGAAGAGGTAATCCATTTATAATACCAGACGAAAAATTTGAAGAATTCGCATCTCTGTTTTTAGGCACTGAAGAATACGGGGGAATAGATGCTAGAAACTCCGAACGAATAGAAGAACTGAACTCCAAAAAACTATGGGAAAACTACGAAAGAAAACATCTCAAGTTCTCTGAAAGCGGAATTACAACCGTAAGCAACAGTATCCCACCAAAGATTAGATCCTTAGTCTATCTATACAAATTCTTCTCTTCCAAGCAAAAGGACAAGGAATGGTACAAAGAAGCTAAAAGAAGTCTTCTGGGAGCTTATTTGAATATGAGTATGGAATTCGAAAATGGTGCTGTTGTTGATACATACCCTTTAAGGGAATTTTTATTTGATATTCGGGGCGTCAAAAATATCAGGGAATTTGTATTAAAAAAAATCATAGAGGGGAAGGAAAAACAATTTCTTAACAAATTAGGAAAAGGTGTGAGTTTTCATATACTCGAAAAATACGGGAAATTTATCGAAATTCATGACAAACTAGCGACCGAAGCGGAAAGGGAAAGTTCCATTAGAAGTGATAAATTAAGAGGCCTTAATAAATACAACTCCACCAAACAGAGTATTGAATTGGATATGAATCTGAACGAAACCAAACTACATCAAAATGAGGAAATCCCTGATGAAATAGATTATGCGAATAGGATTGAAAGAAAAAGAAATAGTGGTTGCGCCTCTATTCCGCAAGAGGTTTGACCTTGACCCCGATGCCTTCGAGCTTCTCCTTGAACTTCCCTAACGCGGTGTGTATGTCCTCTTCGGTCTGCGCTCCTGTGCAGATTATCTTCCCCGAGGTGAAGAGAAGGAAAGCGACCCTCGGATCGCTTATCCTGTAAACAAGACCGGGGAACTGCTCGGGCTCGTATTCGGCGTTATCAAGCGAGAAAGCGATATCCTCGAGATGAAGTTCCGCCTCTATCTTCGAGGATGCAACGATGTTCTCCACATGTATCGGGTATTTTGAAGGGACACTCACCCCGGATTCCTTTAATTTCTTCACCACCTTTTTCATCGCT
>JAGMCY010000171.1 GCA_023128965.1 Candidatus Aenigmatarchaeota archaeon
AAGATAAGCGAGGCGGGGTTTGAAAAAATCCCTGGTTCTTTGGGAATCGCTCATACCAGATGGGCAACCCATGGGAAGGTCTCGAAGGCAAATGCACATCCACACATCGACTGCGAGAAGCGCATCGCCGTCATACACAACGGCATAATAGAGAACTTCGAAAGGTTAAGGAAATCCCTCGTCCGAAAAGGTCATAAGTTCCGGTCGGAAACGGACAGCGAGATAATCTCGCATCTCATAGAAGAAAACATGGATCTAGGTTTGCTGGAGGCTGTCAGGAAAACGATGGGGATTTTGGAGGGAAGGTCCGCTATCCTCGTTGTGAAGGATGATTTCGACGGGATTATAGCTGCTCGAACCGGCTCGCCTCTCATAGTCGGTGTTGGAAAAAACGAATATTTCATCGCCTCGGATATCCCGGCTTTCCTGCAAAAGACAAAGGATGTGATGTACCTGGATGACGGGGAGATGGTCATAGTGGAAAAGGGGAAGAGACCTTTGTTCATGAATATGGAGAACGGGAAGAGGGTTGAAAAGAGGTTAATAAGGATAGATTGGGATGCGAAACAGGCGGAGAAAGGCGATTACAAGCACTACATGATCAAGGAGATAATGGAGCAGAAGGACACGATAATCCGCGCGATCAACCAGAATGACAGGGATATAAAAAGGGTTGCGAAAGAAATAAACAAAGCGTTTGGTGTTTTCTTAACGGGATGCGGGACAGCTGGGAAAGTATGCCACACGGGGGAATACATATTCTCGAGCATCGCGAACAAGCACGTGAACTACGTGGTTTCGTCGGAATTCCCGAATTACAGGAATTTCCTCACGAAAAAAACCCTGCTCATAACGGTTTCGCAGAGCGGGGAAACCGCTGATGTTCTGGAGGCCGTGAAAGCCGCGAAGGAGAAGGGCGTGAAGGTCATATCCCTCGTCAATGTCAGGGGTTCCTCCCTTGACCGCATATCGGATTTCACTTTCCTGATAAAGGCAGGTCCTGAGAAAGCGGTGGCCTCCACGAAGGCGACTACATCGCAGTTGGCGGTACTCTATTTGCTGGCATACGCTTGCTCAGGTAAACTCAACGACGGCAAGCGTCTTCTGCTGGAAACCGCTTCAAAAATAAACGACATGCTTAATCCGAGATACGAGGACAGGATAAAGAAATTGGCGAAAGATCTGCACAGAAAAAGAAACATATACATAATAGGGAGATCGCTTAACTATTCAATGGCTTTGGAATCCGCTATAAAGATAATGGAGGTAAGCTACATACACGCTCAGGGCTTCGCCGGAGGCGAACTGAAGCACGGACCAATCGCACTGATAGAGAAAAACACTCCATGCATTGTGTTAACAGGAGGGAATTCCGACCACGATGTCCTAAGCAACGCCATGGAAGTAAAAGCGAGAAAGGGACTCATAATCGGGGTCGGCCCGAAGAGATATGATGTTTTCGATTTCTGGGTAAAAACCCCTGATGTCGGTTTCGCTTCTCCCATAGTCAACATAATTCCCGTACAATTGCTAGCGTATCATTTAGGGGTGTTTAGAGGCTGTGAAATAGATACCCCGAGGAATCTCGCGAAATCTGTAACGGTGAAGTAGATTTAAAAGCGATCAAACACAAATTATTAATATGGCAGCGGATATTCTGACAAATCTCGTGACGAGTCTCGGTGTTGATTTCACGAACCCCATAACCCTAGCGATAAATGTGATAGTGTCCACGATAATAGGAGGAATCGTTCTTCTGATACTAGTGGAGATAATCGGCAAGAAATTCTCAGAGGAGGTCCATCCGGCTAACGCCTTCCTAGTGGTTCTCATAATAAACCTTGTAAACCTGCTCGGGGTCTTGGGATTCATAGTCCCCTATATTTCGTTCATCCCATTCCTTCCAGTGATCCTGCCAGTTTTAATATGGATAACACTGATCAAGTTGTTTTTCAAAGAAATGGGAATAACACACGCTGTTCTGGTGGGGGTTGTTGGCTGGCTGCTCAGCATATTCCTGATCCCATATCTGGTCGGGATGGCTAGCGGCTTCATACCGAGTTTCGGATGATTTCAGCTTTCAGGTGAGTAAGCCCGAATTTCGTAATTTTTACTTTCAGTAATCTACCCATTATATCCTTTTTTCCTTCGACGATCACGGGTTTGTAAGATTCGTTCCTTCCCATGAATTGATTTTTTCTTTTTCCCCCTTCAGTTATCAGAATTTCGCATTCTTTCGAAACCCACTTCTTGTTTTTCTCCATACCGGTTTTTCTCACCAAATCAGCAAGCCTTTTCGATCTTCCCTTCGTTATTTTATTATCCACTTGTTTCATTCGTTTCGCTTCCGTTTTCGGTCGCGCCCCGAATTTCGAAAGGTTCACTATATCCGGCCTGATTCTTTTGATCAGTCCGAACGTTTCCTTGAAATCGTTTTCCCCTTCGCCTGGAAACCCGACTATGATGTCTGTGGATAACGTTATGTTCGGGAGGGATTTTCGAAATTCTCTCACGATCCTCTCGAAATCCTTCGTTCCGTAGCCTCTTTTCATTCTGAGGAGGGTATGATCGGAACCTGACTGAACTGGTATGTGGATGAACTTGTAAACTTTCGGGTGTTTGTAGATTTCGATCAATTCGTTCAGAATTGGTTTTATGTGGGTCGGGTTCATCATGCCCACCCGTATCCGGAAATCCCCCTTTATTTTAACCACTTCTTTCAGGAGTTCGGCAAGATTCCTTCCAATGTCCAGACCGTAACACCCGCAATCCTGACTCGTGATCCATATCTCCTTGCACCCCTCTCTCAGGGAATTTTCCACTTCCCTCGTTATTTCCTTCGCTTTTCTCGATTTCAAATCACCCCTTGCGAGTTTCACTATGCAATACGAGCAATTCGAAACGCAACCGGAGGCGATCTCCGTTATGTTTATCAGAGGATTTTTCCTGATTTTTTTATCCGTTTCCTTCGCTCGTTTCAAGAGTAATTTAGCTATATCCTTTGATTTATGTGAGGAAAGGAAGAACGCGTTGGGAGCGATCTCCCTGAACATCCCCACATCAGCAGCGCACCCCGCTATAATGAATTTTTTATTGGGATACTTCCTGACTAGGAATTTTATCCTCTCCCTTATCTTGTTCTCTGTGGGGCTTTTTACAATGCAGGTGTTGATCACGATCACGTCCGCTTTTCCGATATTTTTGACTATCTTGAAACCATTGTTCACTAGCGAAGATTCCATCGTCTCGGAATGCGATTGGTTCGCAGAGCAGCCATAGGTTTCGATGTAAACGGATTTCATAATGAGAAATAGTTAAATTATAGTTTAAAAATTACTCTATGAACAACCTTCATCAATTCTTTTGTGCTAGGGGCGCCCACTATTCTAATTAGTACACAAACTTGTAGAATCGTCCCTGTCTAAAATATTAATAACTTAATAGTAGCGTCAGAAATGAAAGATTTATAAAGATTTCTTCTTTACTGTTCAATAAGGTGAATTAATGGCTCAGACTATTACGCCAATGAAAAGAACACATTCGAGAATCATAAAGCTACCATCAATAATCGAAGTTGGTGGAGAACTTGCTACTGGTCTAAACGAAGATGAAGTAGAAGAATTAAATGTGAGATCATATGATTATGGGAGAAGAACAGCTATCCCTACCCTAAATGATTATATAATAGAGCCTTTCGGCACAACATTCAGGGAAAGGGCATTCTGGAAAGCAGTAAAAAAAGTTGGCCTAGATTCAGAAGGTATCCTAAATGACAGATATCCAATTGACAAAATTTTTAATGGTAGAAAGTTTGTTGCAACTGCATTTCCAAATAAAAATTCAAAATATGAAGTTGTTTTATCATTAACTGAGAATTTTTTGAATGGCATAATATGGAAGAGCAAACGTGGAGAAAAAAGTGAGGGGGTCAGAAAAATTGATGGTGAAGGTTATGTTTTTATTGGAGACCTTTTAGATCAGATAAACCAATTTAAGGACGACGAAACAATTAGGTATAACGATTCTAGGTTGACGCTAAAGGACCTAGAGACCGACAAAAAACTCCTACTAGATGAAGAAATTGAAAAAATGCGTGTTTATTTTAATCTAAATAGATTCGCTCGTATTAGTCCAAAAACCGCGGACGGTTACTATAATGCTTCGAGTTTGGAAAAACATATAAAAGCATTTTTAGAGGATTATAGTCGAAGAGAAATGAAAAGGCATGGTGTAAGCCCTGAGGGATTGGAAGAAAATATAGACCTTGATTATGAATTAAGTGATGGGTCTGCTGTGAGATATCTCTTTTCCCCTAACCCTTCAACTAAACATGGACAAATTTATTCTGGATTAACAGGAAAGACAACAAAAAATATTGCAAGGAGTACTGGAGATTTAGATACCATAAAAGAACTAGCCTTTAAGGGACCATATGAATTTATTAAAGGAGAAGAGGGTGTAAGGGTTCGTACCTATACTAGAAAGGGGAAAAAAGGGCAAACAAGTATATTGAGGTTATACAAAGACAAAGACCTTAATGATTCAAGACGATATTACGTATTCTCTGATAAAGATAAAATATATGTAAAGGTTAAGAGTGTGCTAGATAATTTAAAAATCCTAACCGAATCATATACGTCAAATCCAACTAAATTAAAAATAGATATTTTCACAGCACCTCCTACGTATTTAAGATAATCATAAATAGAGCCAAGAACCCCACCAAAGTATAAAGATATCATAGATGCTTTTTGGAAAACCAGCTATGGAAAGAATAAGAAAAAATTGGTATAAAAATGTCGAAAAATATAAAATCTTAAAAGGTCTAGCTTTAAAATTTATATAAGTTTATATCAATTTCTCATGGGGTCATATCAATGGCAAACGAGTTCATATATGCTTGGCTTGATATTAGGAATTTCTTTGTAACATGTGAACAATACTCAAATCCAGAATATCGAGGGAAGCCTGTTGTTGTTTATAATGAATGCGAAAAAGAACAACATGATGGCAGTATAAAGAAATATCAAAAAATTATCTCTATGAGTAAAGAAGCTAAAGAAAGACATGGGATTAGCAGAGAAAGTTACATGGATGATGCAAAAAGAATATCTGATGTAATATTGATTAAGAGTAGTAAAAGCAAGAGAGAAGAGTATGAAAAAATAGCTGACCAAGTATATGAAAAATGCAGAGATTACGTGGAAAATGAAGGGTATTCAATATCAAAGCCTTACATAGATGACATATTTATGAAGTTGCCTAAGGATCTGGATGTTGCAATAAACATAACTAGTGAAGTAAAAAAGCTGTATAAGGAATTTGGTTTTGACTTAGCTACAGGAATTTCTTTCAACAAAGACTATGCCCACATAGCAGCAAAATGGAGTAAATTATATGGTTTAACTTATTTCGGAAGAGGTTTTGCTAAAAGGGTAATTTATAAAAGGAAAGTTAAAGAATTCCCCGGAATCGGTTCTAAGAGCAAAGAAAAATTAAATAGAGCAGATATACACACAATAGGTGATTTTGCTAATACTCCACTAGATTTTATTATAAATACGCTAAGGGGTACTCTACCTGAGGGAAAAGTAATGAAAATTTATTATTCAATTTTAGACATAGAACCTAATAATGACCAATTGGAATTATTTGAAAATAAATAAGATTTTCTATATCTATGTTTCTGCTATTACCATCTGTATGTTCAGATTCGCCTCGTGCTGGAGTATCTTCTCATTCGCGGTCCATCGTTCGCTCTTGTTCATCACCACGTCACATCTGGGTCCGTATCTTATCCTGTCCGTTTCCCCGACTGTCACGTTTATCTCCGGCTCTATTATCATGCAGTAATCGAATGTGGGTTTTATCACCCTCTCTATCAGATTCGGAACTATTTCATTCGAAAGGTCTCTACAATTCGTAGCACCGCATCCCCTGTATGACGTCATGTATGCGCATGCTATTGTGGAAGAAATCGTATCACAATAACCGCCGTAACCCGTATTCCGCCTGAGCACGGAAAGCAGGAGGTTATGCACGTAAAGGTTGTGGTACTCCTCGTACTTCGGTTTTATTGAGGATATGAGAAGGAAGGCTCCGATAGCCATGAATATTATGACTGCTAAGACTATCAGGATCATGCTCGTTTGGCCGGATTTCTTTCGCATTTTATCCTCCTTGTTTGTACAACCCCACCCTCAGGAAACCTATGTCTATTTCGCTCGTTGTCTTCCTGTAAATGTTGACGGGTATTTCAAATATTTCCGCATTCCCGTCTTTTTTGCAGTAACTCCATTTGCCGCAAAGCGGGTAGTCCATATCATTGCATTCGTTATCGAATTCAAGGGATTCGACCTCCGCGAACCACCCGGTTCCATACAATTTCTCGAGGTCCTCACAGGTTATTGAAGTCAACTTCGAGTCTTCCAGCATCGATCCTTCTTTGTACGTGTTTTTGTTTATGTAAGGGGAATTGGTGAATGCCCGAAGAAGGAACTCGGCCTTGGCGTGTATCAACCTTCTCTGTTCCGATCTCGTTGTGCTGATCTGCCATCCCGTCAGGAAAAATGTTATCAAGACTATTATAAGGATTAGGAAAAAGCCCAGCAAAACGTATTCCATTAATTGCGCCTGTCCTCTCATCACCCGCACCCCAGACTGTCAAGTTCTTTATATTTTCTAAAGGATTCTTTTATTTGGTAGTTAAATTCCACAGCATCGTCTTCGTCCATCGAATCCATTTCCGGTATCACATCTTCCTTTATCGAAGTAAGCGTTTGCTTAAAATCTAAAAATTCCGTTCCACACCTGTTCCACATGTTCGTATCTCCCATTAAAAGATCAGATTCCCTGGTTTTGACATTAATCGCAACTTCCAGTTCTTTGAGGAATTTCTCGTTCATGTAATCGTAGTATCTTTCCCCTCCCAGGAACAAAGCCACCACATCCAAGCCGTTCTTGTAAACATGTTCTTCGTGATCTTCCCCGTCTTTGATGTAAACGTACCCTATTTCGCCGTCTATCGGTTTCACGAGGAAATCCGCATCAACGGTTTCATCTTCTGATATTGTGATGATCTCGTAATCCTCTTCGTTTATATCGCACGGTCCCATCTCAACATCATAAAATACAAACTGTGGTAACCAGTAATCCAAAAATTTATTCCTTTCCCCGAGAGGATAAAGCCATTCGGAGTCTGTTTTGTTGCAGCCAACATAAAATTTGACCTTAGTTTCCGTGTTCTCTGTCGATGGTAAGAATTTGGTTATGTTTCCTAAAATTGACCATACCCTTTCGTCATCTCCTAGAGGAACGAATAAAATATTCGTTTCAGGCAAAACCTCTATGAAATAGAATTTCAACCACCCGAGATCATACTCGTTCCTGTATACCGAGAACTTTTCGCCTGGAACCAGGAGGAGCGGTATCGGATCCATATCAACATTCGAAACTTCCGTACGGATGTAAGGGGGGGTGTAAGCAAGGATTTCGGAATCCTTCATTTCGAAGTCGGTTGGTATGCCTGTTGTGTAAACGTCATCTATCGATTTTTTGAAGTTAACCATGATTGAAACCTGCCTGCTTGATTCGCCTATTTCACTGTAGGAACCCGCGAAAGTCAGGACTATGAAGAGTATGAAAAAAGAAATTATGATTCCCAAAATTATCTTGAAAATCTGGAACACGCTCATCATGCTATCGCCACCACCTAAAATTCAGGGAGCGTTATCTCCACAAGTTTACCTGTATTCTGGAGGGTAACGGTCTTTGTCGAGGTCATGCAGAAGTTAACGTACGGCCTGAACTTTTCTATTTTATGTCCTTTAACTACCCCGCTCGATTTGTAGATTATGACATTACTCTTTTCATTCGTGACTATGAGTCTCACGTGGTTTTCGGGGTCCCATCCGGCCTCTGGATAGTCTTCCGGATGGTTAGGATCGACAAAACATATTTTCTCAAAACAACCAGAAACGATAACTCTCAATTCCTGCACAGAATCCTTCGAAAGAGTCAGGGTCGACCTGACCGCACTCCTCAGATTTGTTATCTGCTGCCCCATCTGGGATTCGCAGGCCGCCTCTGACATCTCTCCGAAGTACTTCACGCCGAATAAGAGAAGGAGACCTATCACTATCGCGGCGAATATCATGCCAAAAATAAAGCCAACGTTCATATTAAAATCATGTGAAAACAGGAATAAAAAGTATTTTGGAAATTGCTGGTTTCTACGCAAGTCTAGGAATTGCTATAAAGTAAAATTATACGTCTTCGGGAAGCCTCTGGGTTACCTTGTTACCTTATGACTATCTGAAGTGACATCGGGGCGCCGCCGAATTTATCATGACCAGTACAGCCGCCGGCTATCTTACTCGGAGAGGTGCATCCCTCGAACATGTACGTATACGTCCCTGCATCTGCTATCTGAGGAGCAGCGAAAGAGCACATTATCTTGCCTACAATATCGCCTTTCTCCACCCATATGGAGGGTGGAACACATTTCATCCATGTTCCATATTCCGATAATTTATCGTCGTCCGGACCGCCTACGGCACTCACATCAGCAGTGAAATACGCGGTGTTGTCAGAAGCGAGCCTGCTGCTGTCCAGATTGTTTTTGAAACCTATAGCGATCGCATAAGCCTTCCCCCTAGTCGCGGGCGGGTTGGATATGGTGGTTCTCGAAAGGGCGAAAACCGTCTGCTGTGTCTCGAAAACCTCGGCCAATTCCGCCTCGGCATTGGCTATCTGGGTCTCAGTCAAACCTGAAATGCTCTCCATCATTCCCCTCAGCCACACTATCGCTAGGCTCAATAGAACAACTGCGAAAACGATCATCACTATGAACCCCAAACTCAGCTGTATGGCTCCTTTCCTATCCATAATATATAATTCACCGAGCCCGTATAAAAACTTAACCAAATGTTTCGGTGTGAAAAAAAACGTATTTAATTTATGCTTTCGCTTCATAATAATTTTATGGCAAAGGCTCAGAAAATCCTGGACACGGGGAAAGTTCGCATTGTCGTGGACCACAGGGAATCTAAAAACCATGTTTTTCGGAATCTCCGGGATTTTGATGCTGACCTCGTTCGCAAGCAACTGAAAACAGGGGATTACATATGTTCTGACAGGGTCTGCGTGGAGAGGAAGACCATTCCGGACTTCGTTCAGTCGATAATCGACCAGAGGATTTTCAAGCAGGTGAACGAGATTTCCGAGTGTTTTGAGAAGCCTTTGCTGATCATTGAAGGGAATCCTGACCTGTTATTTTTGGAAAGGAACGTTCACCCCAACATGATTCGCGGCGCTCTCGCTTCCCTCGCTATCGACCACAAAATACCGATAATCTGGACGAGGAATTCGCTGGAAACGGCGAACCAGATTTACTGGATTGCATACAGGGAACAAATCAAGGAGAAACGAAGCCTCGCAATCCGCTGTTCAAGGAAGTTCGCCAGCGTCAGCGACCAGCAGGAATTCCTGATAGCCGGGCTTCCTCATGTGAACACGAAACTGAGCAGAAACCTCCTCAAGAAATTCAAAACCCCGAAACGCGTTTTCTCAGCAAAGCAGGAAAAACTCATGAATGTTGATAAGATAGGTAAAGGGAAAGCGAAGAAGATATGGGAACTGCTTAACAAGGAATACGATTAACTATTTCTCTGTTGATACCTTCACAAAATTCAAAAACAGAGGGTTTGGCTTTAGAACACTGGTGGTGAACTCAGGGTGGAACTGCGAGGCCATGAAAAAAGGATGGTCAGGAATTTCAAGTATCTGCATGATTTCACCTGATTTGTCGTGTCCAGAAAACACGAGTCCCTTACATTCTATACTTTTCTTGTACTTCGGAACGAATTCCCAGCGATGGCGAAAGCGTTCTCTTGTTTTCGAAGAATCATAAATTTTGTTTGCTCTCGTTCCCTTTCTGATTATGACGTCATGTCCGCCTAAACGCATTGTCCCTCCCTTTTTGTAGATCTTCCTCTGATCGGGCAGGAGGTCTATCACAGGGTGTGGGGTTTTCGGACTGATCTCGGTCGAGTTCGCTTTTTTCAATCCGCACACGTTCCGGGCGAATTCGATTGTTGCGAGCTGGAAACCATAACACAAACCAAGGAAGGGGATTCTGTTCTCCCTCGCATACCTTATGCACTCTATCTTCCCTTCCGTCCCCCTCGGGCCGAAACCGCCCGGCACGATAATACCGTCAACCCCTTTCAGAACGTCCTCGACCTTCACCTTTTTGTTTTCAATGTCCGTTGTCTCTATCCATTTAACGTTCAGCCTGACTCCCAGCTTACCGCAGGAAGATTTCAGGGACTCCATTATCGAGACGTAGGAATCATGAAGTTCCGTGTACTTCCCGGTTATAGCTATGTTCACGGTTTTTTTGGCTGATTCCTTTTTCTTTACCAGAGTTTCCCACTCCTTCAAATCCTTCTTCTTTGGGGAAAGCCCAAGTTTCCCCAGAACCTTTTTCGTTACTTCCTGATCCTCCAGCACGAGCGGAACCTTGTATATGCTCTCGAGGTCTGGTCCTGATATCACGTTTTCCTCCGGAATTCCGCAGAAAAGCGATAACTTCGCCTTTATTTTAGGCTTCAGGAATTCAGAAGACCTACAGAAGAGGAAGTCCGGCTGTATCCCTATTTCCCTGAGTTTCTGAACGCTCTGCTGGCTGGGCTTGGTTTTCTGTTCACCTACGACCTTTATCACAGGAACGAGTGTGCAGTGAACGAACACGACATTTTCTTTCAGCGAAAGCTGCCTGCACGCCTCTAGGAATACGAGGTTCTCTATGTCCCCAACCGTCCCTCCTATCTCTATCAAAACAATATCAGCCTTGTAATCATCAGCAACCCTTTTAAACCAGTTCTGAATTTCATTCGTTATGTGCGGTATGATCTGAACCGTTTTACCCAAATATTTCCCTTCCCTCTCCTTTTCAATAACCTTCTGGTAGATCTTCCCCGTGGTTATGTTGTTTTCACTTCGCAGTTTTATGCCTAAAAACCTTTCGTACGTCCCCAGATCCATGTCCACCTCGCTCCCGTCATCGAGAACGAACACCTCGCCGTGCTCTATCGGGTTCATCGTTCCCGCATCGACATTCACGTACGGATCGATCTTAATTGGAATGACCCTGAACCCCCTGGACTGGAGCAACTTCCCTAAAGAAGAAGTGAATATGCCCTTACCAAGACCGGAAAGGACTCCTCCTGTTATAACAACGAATTTCGTTTTCCTAGGCATAATAATTTATCAAGAATGGGGTTTAAAAAGTTTTGGTTTAAGTGGGTATCGCGTCGGTTGTCACGTTCAAACCTATCTTTCTCAATCCCGATCTGTCTCCGTTCGTCGGTATGTGCGTAATGTGCATTTCACAATTTTTCAGCTCTGCCAATTTACTTATTGCCTTCTCTGTTACCGGATTCGTCAAACTGCTAGCTGACAATGCTATCAGGGTCTCATCCAAGTTAAGGCTTTCAGATTTCATACCAAGGGTTTTCGTCTTCAGCCTATCTATGCTCTTTAGAACTTTGGGCCGTATTAAATGGGTGTCATCAGGTATGCCAGCCAAGACTTTTATAGCATTGAGAACAGCAGCGGAAGATGCGTGAAGTAGGGGCGAATTTTTCCCTGTTACTATCTTCCCGTTTGGCAATTCAATCGCTGCCCCGCAGAACACCCCTTTGTTCCCCTTGCCCTTCCTTTTTGCTTCCTCTGAGGCCTTTCTCGCTGGTTTGACAACCTTCCTCTCCTCCGGTTTCAGACCTGTCTTTCTCGCTATTTCTTTCGCACGTTCTACAGTCTCCTTGCTCTCAACACCCAACATCATTTCTTCCTTATACCTGAAATATCTCCTTATTATCTCCCCTTTGCCTGCCTCCCTGCATATTTCGTCATTTATTATCCCAACCTTCGCTTTGTTCACCCCCATGTCTGTAGGCGAGTTATATGGGATGCTCCCCTTGCCGAGAATCCTGTCAAGTATATTTTTCATCAATTCGAAATTCTCAACATCCCTGTTGTAGTTTATCGACGTGACTCCGTATTTCTTTTTATGAAAAGGGTCGACCATGTTATAATCCCCGAGATCCGCGGTCGCGGCCTCATACGCTATGTTAACGGGATGGCTAATCGAAAGGTTCCATATGGGGAATGTCTCGAACTTAGCGAAACCCGAATTTATCCCTCTCTTGTGATCGTGATACATCTGTGATAAACACAAAGACATCTTTCCGCTTCCTCCGCCCGCTCCAGTAACAACAACCAAGGGTTTTTCAATTTCTATGTACGGCTGGCTTCCGTAGCCCTTATCGCTGACGATGAAATTAAGATCGTTCGGATAACCCTTTATTTCTGTGAAAACATAAACCTTGATTCCCAAATTTTCCAGACGCTTTTTGAACCTGTCTGCCAAACTCTCCCCCTTGTAAAGTGTTATAGCAACGCACGAAACGTTTAATCCTTTATCTTTGAGATCTCCGATATCCTTCAAGGTTTGTTGGTCATAGGGTAAACCAAAATCCCCCCTCATCTTACCTCTCTGTATATCCTTTGCGCTCACGCAGTAGATTATCTGCATGTCCTTGCTAAGTTTCTTGAACAGCCTTATCTTCGTATCAGGCTCGTAACCAGGCAGAACCCTTGCTGCGTGATAATCGTAACAGAGCTTCCCGCCGAACTCCAGATACAACCTCTTGTCAAACTTCTTAACCCTTTTCAAGATTTCGGATGATTGCGCTTCCAGATATTTTCCGATATCAAAGCCTAATTTTTTCACAGAACTAGACCTTTTATTCGTTTTCCTAGGCATAATAATTTATCAAGAATGGGGTTTAAAAAGTTTTATTCCAAATGGCTACTTCGGTCTTGTCTGATATTTCTGCTGGGAAGGAACAGCGGTCGTCTTCTGTTGTGTGTATTCCTCCTCCTTCATCTTTACCATTGTTTTTATCCCCTCGAGGTCTATCTCTATTTCCTTTGATAGTCTGGACCTTTCGACTCTGCTGACCCTTCTTTCCTCAAGTATCCGTAAATTCTGCTCTACCGTGTCCATTTTGGTTAGAATGTCCCCTTTCAGGGGCTGTTTCTTCTTCAAGGCCTTCTCCCTCAGCCTGTCCCATTTCTTTCGCAATTTCCGGACCTTCCTTCCGAAACCGAAAAATCCGAAAAATCCCTTCATTTTACCAGACCAGACCCTTCTCAATCAGTTCCTTCATCTTCGGCTTTTTCATTCCCGCCAGCTTGAACATCTCCTCCTCGAGATCGTGCTTCGTTTCCACGTAGAACTTCCGCGATCTGTATTCGAACGCCCCGAAGACCATCATCAGGACTATCGATATCACAATCGCGTACGTGTTGTAGTAGATGAGACCTAGCACCAACCCCACGATGGACGAAGCGAAGAGAATCGATGATGTGAGGAAGATGGTGTTCCACTCAGAAACCAAGGACTGGTATTTCGCTATCAAGGTTTCCTGCTTTTCCAAACCCGACACCCCCTAAAATTTCCTTATTTTATCCGAAATCAGGTGTGAACCGTATCCCACAATAATAAATAAGGCGAACGAGATATTAATGTTTGCGAAAGCGAAGAGTACTAGGGAAAGCGAGGGGAAAATAAAAACATATCTCCAGAGGTGGAGAGAGCGCTTGCCCCTGTGTCTGAGGGGGAGGAATTTGTAAAGGTAATAGGTCAAAATCAGGGTTATCATCAAAATAAGGATTTTCATCCCCAAGTCCACATTCAATTCTATGACCACGAAAAGCGTCATGAAATAGAAAAGCAGGAGGAAAATCGCTTTCCTTATCTTTGATTTCGGGTGGTCGAGATCCGGAAGCAAAGAGGAAAATATTAACAGTATAAAGGCAGCGACAGAATAAGGAAATGGGAACTGGAAAACCGAAATTATAAGGAAATACAGAAAAAGTGAAAGGATTACGTGAAGCTTCCAGTCCATGTCAAAACCGTCTATTTTATTATCCTCACATCAACAGCCTTCGCTTCCTTGTGAGAAACGATCAAGGGGTTTATGTCCATTTCTTTCACGTTTTCCTTCATCATTATCTTGCTGACCTTCAGAAGAATGTTAATTATTTCATTCATTTTTACAGGGGGTTCTCCCCTGTAGCCTTTCAGTATTTTTGAATATTTTATATCGTTGATCATCTCTTCCGCATCCTCCCTCTCGATAGGGCATATTCTTATGGAGGTATCTCTCAAAACCTCTGTGAATATTCCGCCTGCTCCGAAGAGTATCACAGGTCCGAACTGGGGATCTATCTTCCCCCCAACAATCGTTTCATGTCCCTCAACGTGTTCCTGGACAATCACGCCGTTTATTTTCGCATTCGGTTTATGACGTTTTGCATTCTTGATTATTTTCTCGAAGGCTTCCAGAACATCTTTATCGTTCCTTATATTCGCTACCACGGTTCTGGTTTCTGTTTTGTGAATTATGTCCTCAGAATCAATCTTCAGGACAACAGGGTAACCGATTTTCTTTGCGAATTTCACCGCTTCTTCGGGTTTCTTCGCGAGGAACTCCTTGGTTGTTGGTATTCGATACTTATTCATGATTTTTTTGCACTCAGATTCCGTGAGTTTTTTCATATATTATTATTATCAAACCCATATTTAATATGTAAACTACTCCCAGCTAACGCAAGAGCTTTCCATAGGTTGATTTAAATGTTTCACAGAAACTTGGTTCAAACCAACCGCATTTGGACGCAAGAGCCCGTTTACCAGGACTCGAGTCTTGGAAATCTGGATAGAACTCAAGTTGGTGAGATTGTGAGTTTTCCGCTCCAAGACAGATTTAATAGCGATGGCAAGGCTCGCTTTTCTGTCACTGTTTACAGTCATACCACACTTCTTGCATTTATACAATGCATAATTTCCAGACTGATGTCCATTATTCACTGCACCGCAGTGCGAACACCATTTAGAAGTGTGGTAAGCATCAACCTCATAAAGGGGGACTTGAAACATTTCGCAATTAGATTTAAGGAATTCTTTGAATTTTCCATAAGGTATTCTATCAATCTTTCTGTTGGCTTTTTTGTTAAATTGTCCTTTTCTGCCTTTCAAATTCTTCAGTTTTTCAATAGAAATATAAGCATTATAAGACTTAGCAAGATTAACAATTTCTTTGGCAATCTGACCGCTTCTTGTCTTAACAAAATTGAATTGTTTATGCTTAAGCCGTTTAAGACTCTTCTTCGCCCTACTAGAACCTTTGTCAGCAAGGCTTTGAAGATGTGCTCTTCTTTTAAAATATCTTCTTTGCATTTTAGCAATATCTTTTCCAAAATAAACTTGTTTGACAACTTTGGAAGTTTGGATATTAAAGACAGTTACAGAAGCAAGGATAGAAGAACCTATATCCACACCGACAACATATTTCTGGTTAATTTCTGGTTTGACAAATCCTTTTTCAAGAATAACAGATATTCTACCATCTTTCAGAAAAGAAATATTATGAAAAACCCATTCATCATTAAGAAAGAAAGTAAATCTTTTAAACTGTCTGTCGGTTTTGATAGGAATTACAAAAGATTTATAAGGAGAATAGGTAATCTTAAAACACGGATTTCCTCTTTTAGAGTTGATGTATTTGAACCATCGTTTATTAAGACGAATAGATCCATTCTTAAATCCGTTTTTTATTGTCTTTCTCTTAGCCCAAACATCTTTTCGGGCTTCCTGAATAATATCCGATGGCAAAAAGGAGGTTTTTCGTATGTTTGAATATGTTAAGTGGTGTAACTCAGTAGAAGATTTGGCATTTGGTAAGGATTTTAAGGTTTTATTGAGGGTTCTGAGATATTCAGAAAAAAGGTTATCCAATGTTGCTGACTTTTTTGGAGTTAAATCTAAATTATTCAAAACGATACACTTTCTCACACTCTCACCAGTTATATATATGAGTATAAGAATTTTTAAATTTTTCGCACTTTCTCTCCACCCTTACAGATGGGTTTTCCGTGCTGAGGTGGTCAAATGAGCCTCGATTCCCTCTTCCATCCAAAGTCCATCCTTCTAATCGGTTCTTCAAAGGCGAAATCCTCGAAAATAATGGTGACCCCCGAAATATTCAGGAGTGTTTACCTGAATCTCCATTCTTTTGAAGGGCATGGTTTTCTCTCGGATATAGAGAAATCCCACAAGTATCCTCCAGCTGATTTAACATTAATAACTTTGCCTCCTGAAAGGGTTTTGGAGATTTCGAAAGAACTGAAAACCAAGTTTCTCCTGATTCTCTCTGGTGGTTTCAACCAGAACCAGAGAAGAAAACTGCTGGACATTTCGAAAGGGAAGTTCCGAATACTCGGTCCGAACTCCGTCTGCGGCATGATAAACACGGAGAACGGATTGAACACTACCTTTGAGAAAGAGTTGCGAATGAGGCCTGGGAAGATATCAGTTATCTCGCAGTCAGGAGGGGTGGGAGCGGTTTTGCTCGATTACATGATTTCGAACAAGATAGGGATTTCGAAATTCGCGTGGGTAGGGGACATGCCCGACATAAACGAATGCGACCTTCTGGAATACATGCTGAATGACAAGAATACGAAGGTGATTCTGCTTTACCTGGAATCCGTTAAAGAGCCGAGGAGGTTCATGGATATCGCGAAACGCTCGGAAAAGCCCATTCTGGTCTTGAAATCAGGGGTTTCGGAGGAATCGAAGAAGCGAGCGTTAACACACACGGATTCGCTGTCAACTGGTTCTGAAATCTATTCAGCCGCCTTCAAGCAGTCAGGGGTTATAGAAGTCGAAAGTGTTCGCGACCTCTTCAACTACTCCCTGATATTTGAGAGGTATAAAGAACGAAAAGTGGAGAATGTCGCTGTCGTTTCGAATACGGGCGGGTCTTCGATAATAGCGGCGGATTTCTGCCATAAGCTTGGGTTGAATCTCGCGGAATTCTCGGAGAAAACGAAAAACGAGATCCGTAAGAAATACCCGAAACTCGAGGTGATGAATCCACTTGACATTAGGGCGGATGCAAACGGGGAGAGGTATAAATACGTTCTGGATATCGTGGTCAAGGACAAGAACGTGGATAGCGTGATCATAATAAACCAGCTGAAATCTTGCCTGCTCAACCCTGAAGGACTCGAAACCCTGAAAAGGATCAAAACTGGGAAGGTGATAGTGAACTGCGCCCCTGGAGATGAGGACTATCGAAAGATACGCTTCTTCCTGAGGGATACCTTCCCTATCTACAGTTCGATAGAAGACGCCGTGAAGGTTCTGAAAAAGGTTAGCGAATTCGGAAAAAGGTTTTAAAGATAAGTTGTATATTTATAAAAAATGCTTGGGTGGTTAAATGACGAAACATTTCTTGACTCTGCTCGATTATTCCGAAAAGGAGATAAAGCACATCCTTGAACTCGCTTTGAAGGTGAAATCCGGGGAAGTCAAGGAAAAGCTCGAAGACAAAACCTTGGCGATGATGTTCGAGAAGCCCTCGACAAGGACAAGGGTTTCATTCGAAGTCGGGATGACGCAGCTGGGAGGGCATGCAATATTCCTGGATATGAGTACGACTCAATTAGGAAGGGGGGAGACGATCGAGGACACGGTAAGGACTATCGAAAGGTATTGCGATGTTGTGATGGCGAGAGTGAATAAACACGCGGATCTCGAAAAGATGGCTTCGGTCTCGAAAATCCCGATAATCAACGGGTTAAGTGAGAGGTTTCATCCCTGTCAAACCATGGCGGATATGCTCACGGTCTTGGAGAAGAAGGGGAAGCTCGAGGATCTGAAAGTCGTTTTCCTTGGGGACTGTGCCTTCAACATGTTCAATTCGACGATGATAGGATTTTCAAAGATGTGGTCGAATGTCGTCGCGGTCTGCCCTGACAAGAAAGAATACACCCCGAATCCCGAACTTGTTGAGAATACCAGGAAATACGCAAAAGGAAGTATAAAGATAGAGCATGACCCCGTCAAGGGGATAAGGGAAGCGGACGTGATCCACACGGACACGTGGGTTTCCATGGGGCAGGAGGACGCGGATAAAAGGATAAAGCAATTGAAACCATATCAGCTGAATTCCAAACTGTTAGAGCACGCTAAGGAGGACGCGATAGTGATGCATTGCTTACCTGCGCATAGAGGGCACGAAATAACGGATGAGGTGGTTGATGGGCCGCAATCGGTTGTATTCGACCAGGCAGAAAACCGCTTGCATGCGCAGAACGCGATCATGTTATATTTGCTTAAAAACGTTTGATTTTTAATTACCTAGATTATAATTAAAGTGATATCATGTGTTTCGCTCTTGTGGGGAAGGTCCTGGAATTCGATGGTAAGGAAGCAAAGGTTGATTTCGAGGGCGTTAGAAAACGCGTGAATTCCGAATTCATCAAGGTGAAAAGGGGGGATAAGGTCCTCGTTTTCAACAATTTCGTGATAGAGAGGTTGTAGTATGTTCAAGGTTTTACCGATAAAGGACAAGGAGTTGTTTTTGCGCTACGCGATTCCTTGCGGCGAGGTTCTGGTCAAGAGGGGAGAGCTCAGGGAGGAACTTCTGAAGGAATTGAACGATTCCGTGAAAAACAAGGAGGAGATCGAAACTCCGATTGAAAACGTGTTCAAGGTCGCCGCAAGGATGTGCACGATCCTCGCGAAGCAAATGGGGAAAAGCGGAATAGACTCCGAGGTTATCCGGAGGTATTTCCTAATAGAGCATGAAAAAGCGATAAAGTGGAGAAAGCAGATCAGGCCAGACCTGAAGGTAAAGGATTGTCTGGTTTATCCCGGGAGAGTTCTAAGGGTTGACCCTGACAGGGTTCTGGCCAGAACACCTCTTGGAGAGAAATTCTTCAGGAATGATTTCGTTGAAGGATTGAGAAAGAAGGATCGGGTCAGCGTACATTACGATTACATTTCGGAAAAAATAAAAGCAGACCATGTCAATAAAATGTTAAAGAGGGGGGAACGTGAGAAATAAAGAATTGTTCGGGACGATCCTCGCCTTGCTGACGGCGGTCATCAGCGGTTTCGCGATACCCGTGAACAAGATATTTGTCGTTGACCTCGATCCCACCGTCTTCACCGCTGTGCGAGCGATAATAATAGGGATTATATTCCTTTTGCTGTCATTTGCGACAAGAGGTTTCAGCAAAGAAAATCTAAAAGCAAACTGGAAATATCTCTTGTTTATCGCTGTAATAGGGGGGGCATTTGCGTTCCTATTGTTCTTCACCGGTTTGAAATTCACGACCGGGGGTAGAGCAGCCTTCCTCCACAAGACCCTTCCCTTATACGTCGCGATATTCGCGTTCATTCTCCTCAGGGAGAGAATCCCCAAAAAACAAATTTACGCCCTCATTATAATGCTGATAGGAACCGTGGTTTTGTTCTCAGCCCAGATAAACCCCGCTGAGTTGTGGACGAATCCGCAATGGGGCGACATGCTCATTATAGGCGCGACTATCCTCTGGGCGTTGGAGAACGTGATCGCCCGGAAGGCTATGATAAACGGTGAAAGGAACTTCGTGGTCTCCTTCGCGAGGATGTTCTTCGGTGGCATTATTCTTTTCGGTGTGGTTCTATTGCTCGGTAAATTCGATCTCCTGTTCTCGTTGTCCATACAGCAGTGGAATAATATTTTCGTTTCGACAGCGATACTTTTCGGTTACGTCCTGTTCTGGTATTGGAGCATCCGTTACATCAACGTCTCGAAAGCCTCGACCCTTTTGCTCCTCGCTCCAGTGGTTTCGCTGGTATTAGGGGTTTGGTGGCTTGATGAACCAATCCCTGCTGTTCAACTCCTCGGCAGCGCGCTGATACTAATAGGGGCATATTTCGTGGTCGGGATAAAGAGCAGGTTTGCGACAGGGGTTTAGTTAATATTCCCTTTTTCCGAATATCCCTCGACCTATCCTGACCATGTTTGCCCCTTCCTCTATCGCTATCTTGAAATCGTCTGACATGCCCATTGACAGGTAGCGCATCTCGATGTTCGGGATTTTTTGCTTCTGAATGGAATCGAACAGGGATTTCATCTTCTTGAAAATGGGTCGCGAGTTTTCTGGGTTTTCGAAGTAAGGACCGATCGTCATGAGCCCCTGGATTCTTATGCCTTTTAAACCTGAGATCTCCTGCAGAAAACCTTCCAGTTCGTTCTGACGGACCCCGAACTGCTTTTTCTCATCTGTGAGGATTTGGATCAAAACGGGAATGGTCTTTCGAAGTTCAAGGGACCGCTCGCTTATCTTTCTGGCAAGCTTGATCGAATTGACAGACTGGATCATATCGAAGAGTTCGATCGACTTCGAAACCTTGTTGCTTTGCAGGTGACCGACGAAATGCTTCCTCACGTTCGAAATGTGTGGGAACTTGCTTTCCGCTTCCTGTAAGCGGTTTTCACCGATATCCGTCAATCCAGATTCTATCGCTTCCTTTATGTAATCGAGACCGAACGTTTTCGAAATTCCAACAAGAACTACCTCTTTCGTCCCCGATTTTTTTGCTGAACCTTCAATCTCTTTCCTTATACTTTCAAGATTCTCCTTTATGCCCATGTCAACTACTTCATTAAATTGATTGTTAGATAACATAAATTAATGGTAGTTAACCACTACAAATCAATTAAACCATATTAGAAATTAATGGTTCTAAACCCTTTTCGAAAGAAATTCAACGTAATCAGCCGCGTGTTGTAATGCCTTGGAAAAGCCCGGTTTCGCTCCGATAACAAGGATAGTCTTGCCCTTCTTCTTGGCGAGCTGGATCGCTGGGAGGTAGTCAGCATCCCTTGAAGCTAACGCTATTATATCGATGTTGTCATTGAATGATGCCTTCACCATATCAACCGCCACGCTAACGTCAACATCCGATTCTCTTTCCCCCGCAAGAACAACCTTTGGTTCGAATCCCTGGTTAGCGACGGCCTCTATCAGTTTTTCAGAGGCGTACTGGTTGAGGAAAACTTTTCCAGTCACAATCCTTCCGTAGTTCTCGACCCTTTTCCTCAGCTCGTCAAGGTCTATGTTGAATTCCCTTCTTATTATGTTCGGCCCGTCCACGAAGAGGGCGAGGTTCTTCGTATCATTATCTTTCTTTTTTCTGAAAAACATAAGTATCACCAGCGTGCTTTATAAATAATTTGTTTATTAAAAAGATTTAATAAGGTGTATTATGTTCGAGCATCTTGAGAAGGGATACGATGTTGTCGTGGTAGGGGCGGGACCCGCAGGCTCTTCAGCCGCTAGGTTCTGCGCTGAGAAAGGTCTCAGCGTATTGGTTGTGGAGAAGAGGCAGGAGATAGGGAGTCCGAAGAGGTGTGGAGAAGGTTTGTCTAAATCAGGGACTGAAAGAATGGGGATAGAGCCTGACAAATCCTGGGTGAGCAGAACAATAAAAGGAGCAAGTGTTTACGCCCCGAACGGGAAGAAAATAACGGTTGACCTCGAAGGCCCGGAAGGCTGGGTTATTGAAAGGAAGCTTTTTGACAAGTATCTTGCGAAACTCGCCAGTCAAGCCGGAGCGAAGATCATAACAAAAACAGAGGTTTTTGGTGTGGAAAGGGAGGGAAACGGGATTGTCGCAAGGATGAGATCAGGGGGTGAAACCTTCGAAATCCCGTGTAAAATACTAGTTGTGTGCGATGGGGTGGAATCAAGGGTTGCGAGGATGCTCGGGATCGATACGACTCTTTCGCTAGCTGATATCGCCTCTTGTGCGCAGTTCGAAATGGCAGGGGTGAAGATAGACCCTGACAGAATTGAACTTTATTTCGGGAATGAAATCGCCCCGGGCGGTTATGTGTGGATATTCCCGAAAGGGGAAAACACGGCGAATGTGGGAATAGGGGTGAGGAAACCCTATTCAAAGAAGTCGGCTCTGGTTTGTCTTAAGGATTTTATTAAAGAAAGAGGTTCCCTTCGAAAGGGGTCGGTGATAGAGGTGAACTCAGGGGGAGCTCCCGTAGGGGGTTTCCTCAAACGAATGGTCGGTGATAATTTCATGATTGTTGGCGACGCCGCCCACCAGGTCAGTCCCATACACGGAGGGGGGATAGCGGAATCTTATGTTGCGGGGAGGATAGCGAGTGAAGTTATCGCTAGAGCATTTGAAAAGGGAGACTTTTCCAAGAAATTCCTTTCCGAATACGAAAGGGAATGGGAGAAGCAGAGGGGGAAGAAATTGAAGAAGATATTGAAACTGAGGAAGGTTGTTGAAAAACTCAGCGATGAGGAATTGAATTGGCTGGCGGAATATTTGAAAGGGGAGGAGTTAGTGGATTTGGCAAAGGCATCCGGCTTCAAAAAGCTCGCCTTTATTTTGATGAAAAAACCGAGACTATTGGGACTGGCGAGGAAACTGATTTAATTCTTAAAAATTTTATATAATCTCGATTCCATATTATTTCTTGTGGGGTTTGAGAAATGAGCGACATCGGAGAACCAGAACCGCCAAATCTTGGTGGTGAATGTGGTCATAAAAAGGATAAGAGAGAACGGAAGAGGGAAGATAATTTCTTTAGCCCGTAGGATAAAGCCTGAGAAGTTTGGACTGGATGATGTCGCCCAGCAAATATTCGGAGCCGTTCTTTTTGCAACCCCCCTCTCCGTAACGGAAGAGGTCTGGACTTTAGCGAAGGAATTGGATCCCATCCGACTCGTTATGTTCGTTATACTTTCGATAGCTGTCGTTGCGATGATAATATACTACACGAAATTCCAGAAAGTCGCGAAAGAGGCGATAGGCGGGGAATTCGATACGTACATAGTGGGTAAAACCTACATACCGAAAAGGCTCGTTTCTCTTTTCGTCGTATCATACAGCATGACGTGGTTCGTACTCTGGCTTTTTGGAGTCACAAATCATGTTGCCGACCCCGCATGGTCATTTAAGATTTTCATATTCGTCTCATTCTTCTCCTCTATAGGCGCTGCAACAGCGGACATACTGAGGTAAAGATTTAAATAAAAGTGTTCAAGATTGATAACATGAGATGTCCAAGGTGCGGGTCGGGTGTGAACGAAGGGTGGAGTTTTTGCCCTAAATGCGGATCTAGGCTGGAGAGAAATCTTTTCGGAGATGTATTCGAAAGGATGGGACAAGAAATGAAGAACGAATTGAAGAGTATGGACAGGGCGTTTGAAAGGAACTTTGAAGTTCTTGATCTCTCACCATTCTTCAGAAGACCAATCAGGAGTAGTGGTTTCTCCATAAAAATAACAAGGAGTGGAAGCGAGAAGCCAAAGGTCTCGGTCAAAACATTCGGGGATGTTGACAGGAAAGAATTGGAAAGTGAAACAGGGAAACTCGGATTCGAGAAAGCCCCTAAAATGGAAAAGGGAGGGAAGGTATGCCTTGAAAGAACGAGAACAATAGAAGAGCCAGAGACATGCGTTAGAAGAATTGGTGATAAGATCGTGGTTGAGGTTAAACTCCC
>JAGMCY010000172.1 GCA_023128965.1 Candidatus Aenigmatarchaeota archaeon
TGATGTAAAGCACGTAAACTGAAAATCGGAAAAATAATGAAAAGGTGTCAAAGTTAAACCATTAATTATAATCAAATGATTACTAACTAAATTTATAGGGAAGTAGTAAAAATGAGACCATTAAAAAGATCGTTATCTGGAGTGGAAATCGAAGTGCACACACTCGACAAGAGAGGGTATATTTCCAATAAAGCAGACACTATTGTTAGTGAGTGCAAAAAACACGAAAAAAATATTTCGGTAATAAAGGAGTATCCAAACACGATTGAGATACAGTCTTACCCTTCCGTAAAAGTTCAGAACACAATATTAAATGCTCTGGAATCCTTTCAGATATTGATTGAGATTGCCACCAGAAACGATATCGTATTATATCCCCTGAGTGTATATCCAGGCTCATTCAATGTGCAAAATATAAATACTTTTACCCCATATTACAAGTTCAAAAAAATATATATACACAACAAAATGGTATCTTGTCCTGAAGAAAACACGGCCGCCTTTCATTATCATTATACGCTTCCAAGAGGTGTTTTTGATCACAAGAAAAAGTTTCTGAAATTCCAGATGGCTCCGAAAATAAAGCAGACCCTTTTGGACAGTTATAACATGGCCATAGCAATGGATCCTGCATTAATAACGCTTTCACAATCATCCCCACTCCTAAACGGTAAATATGTCGCAAAGGACTGTAGAGCACTTATTACGAGAACGGGCAAGTACCTACCTTTCGATGGACTTTATTCCAGACATCCCACATTCGGAGGCCTCCCAATATACAAACATACAGTTTCTGATCTGATCCATACAATAAACAGAAGATACGAAAAAATTAATGAGATATGGGAAAAAAACAACATTGATTCAAGTGCCATGAAAAAAAAGGGTGTACTGAGTTTTTCATGGCATACTGTAAGGATAAACAAAATAGGAACGCTTGAGCAGAGGACCATGGACATGAACCACCCGAAGTACGTGATAGCTGGAACCGTCCTAATGAAATACATAAATAAAAAAATACAACAGGACTTTCTGCGAGTGGTTCCATCGGACATAGGCATAAATGAACCATTCAAAGAGGAAGGAGGCATTGTTCATATACCTCCTCATACCCACCTGAGAAAAAAACTCCAGAGGTGGAGTATATGTGATGGGTTTGAGAATAAGGAAGTCAGAAACTACACGAGGAAATTCTTTAGGTTCGGTAAGCGTTGTACGCATCCTAAATTCTACAATGCAATAAGACCCCTTGAGAACATGATAAATAGAAACAAATCTGTTTCAGACATGATACTTAAACGCCTGAAGAAATGGGGCTACGGAAGAGATGATCATGTACCTGACGATGTTTGCGCTAAACTCGCTCTTACAAGTTGCAAACAGTTGTATAAAGAAATCGAAAAGACTAAGAAGAATATTGTTGACATTGAATGACATTCGAAACGTAGATAATTATTTAAAATGACTAAAGTGTAATTATTACTTCTATATGAAAGTACGTATTTGTGTTGAAAAGATGGAGTTTAGTTATGTTATTGACAGCAGGTTTCCCTAAAATGAATTTTGAAAAATCTGAAAAGAGAGATTTTCTTCCCTCCTTTTTCGGAGAATTGGAAAAAATAGAAAACTCTATTCTATTGGAAAAAAAATATGGGGAGAAATTAGGTTACACAGAACACGACTACTTAAAAGAAAATCCTAATATTAAATTTGTTGATAGAATTGATACTTTAAGATGTGATTTAGTAACAATTATTCGAACTATTTCCATGAAAGAACTTGATTTACTTAAAGATGGTTCAACTCTTTTTTCTATGTTGCATTATATTACTCATAAAAAAAGAAATGAACTTCTAAATAAAAAAAATATAAAAATGTTTTCTATGGATTCGATCACAAATGATTTTAATGAACGGATAATGGAAGATTTTCCAGGAACAGTAAAATCTGCTATAAATACAGGATTTCAGGAATTCATTAAAAAACCGCATAATAAAGATAAAAGAAAAATTATTTTCACTGTAATTGGCAGTGGTAAAATTGGCCGGCTGGCCGTATTTTATGCTGTACACTCCACTAATGTACCTGTCATTGTAAAAACTATTGGTAAGAATGTAACTTCAAATAAAGAATTAATGCAATCTATATTCAAAACTACAGATATTTTAGTTGATGCAACTAAAAGAACAGACACCTGTAAATATGTAGTTGAAAATGAATTAATTAAATATTTACCTGAAAGTTCTGTAATCGTAGATATTTCAGCCGATGAATATGATACTTCAATTGTTCCAATGCAGGTTAAAGGAATTGAAGGAATCGTAACAGGGAGTTTAGATAAATTTGTATTTCATCCTGATGATAAAGAGTTCGATTCAATACCAAAAGGTGTAAATACGGCAAATAGAAGAACTACGATAAGTTGCTATTCTTGGCCCGGGATTGACTATATTAGTTGTTTAAAAAGATATGAAATTCAGTTGATACCTTTGTTTAAATATCTGCTGACAAATCAAGAACCTAATGTAAGTTCAGATGATTATTATGAAAGATGTTTAGCTCGTTCTACTTTTGAGTATTTCAGTAAGACGACTCGGACAAAATAAGAAAGGCAGGATTACCATTCATACCACAACTTGCTCTAGCTGATTATACTAAACCCAGATTAGAATTAGATATTCCTCTACAAAGCCGTTTAAACACGATTTTAATCGAAAATCCCTGTCCGTTGTGGTTTACGTATTTTTATTTTCCCATGCAAAACTTTAATCGGTCAACATGGCAGGATTCTGGAAGAGCGTAAACAATGTGATAATGCAAGCGGACATTTTGCTGCTCGTCATGGATGCGCGGTTCATCGCAGAGACCAGGAACCGCGAAATAGAAGACAAGGCGATAAAGTCAGGCAAGCCTTTGATCTATGTAATCAACAAGATCGATCTTGGCAGTGCAAAGGGAATGTCGGATGCCAAAAAGGCAATGAACCCGTGTGTAATGGTGTCCACCAAGAGAAGAAAGGGCGTCTCCGGCCTCAAGGCAAGGATAATGATCGAGGCAAAGAGGTTTACCAGGAAAAGGGGCAAGATACGTGTCGGCGTCCTCGGCTATCCGAACGTGGGCAAATCCTCTTTAATAAATATGATGAAGGGCAGAAAATCCACCCAGACAAGCCCGCTCAGCTGCAGGACCAAGACAAAGCAGATTGTCAAAACAAGTTCGCGGCTGTACTTTATAGACACGCCCGGCGTCAAGCCTTACTTTGAAAAGGACCAGTTTAAGTTCATGTTCACAAATGTCACGGACTACAGCAAGATAAAGAACCCAGAGACAATGTCCGAGCGGCTCATGGAGAAGTTCCCCGGGAAAATCGAACAGTTCTACGGCGTCCCGGTAAACGATGACAAGATGGAAACCCTCGAGGCAATCGCAGTCAAAAAGCATGCTCTCAAAAAAGGCGGCCATCCGGATACGAGGCGCATGGCAGTGACGATAATAATGAACTGGCAAAAAGGCAAGCTGTAATCTTTTTTTGAAAATTCCAAGAAATCGGGCCGAATTTGGGAATAATTCTGAAAGGATGTTGGAAGGAAAGGGTAAGAATCTTGGGAAATTCATTTATATAGTCCCAGGGAAGGTATGTTCAGAAAGCTATAACCTCCCATTGGATTTAAAAGCTTTTGAAAAGAGACCCCAAGTACCCCAACCCTAAAGGACCGGCATACCCCCTTTTTTCTTGCCGGTCCTACCCATCTTCTTTTCGCCTTTATTAATTTATCCCGTAAATCATGAATATGACCAGGCTAAGGATTGACCCGAAAATCGAGAAGCATCTCAGGAAGGCGAAGTACGGGGTTTTTGGGCATTCAGCAGTCCAGATATGCGCGTGGACGAAGAAGAGTTTGCATGACGAGGGTTTCTGTTACAAGCAGAAGTTCTACGGGATCGATACACACAGGTGTATGGAATTCTCGCCATCAGCTGTCTTCTGCGAGCAGAACTGCATCTTCTGCTGGAGGCCCATGGAGTTCATGAAGTTCAGAAAGATGGAAGCGGATGAAGTGGATAATCCGAAGGAGATTTACGAAAGGCTTATAGAAGAACGAAAGAAGCTGCTTTCAGGATTCCCAGGGGACGGGAAGACGAACCCCTCGAAGTTCAGGGAATCGCTCAAGCCGAATCAGTTCGCGATATCGCTTTCCGGGGAGCCGACACTTTATCCGAAACTCCCCGAGCTTGTTCGATTCCTCAGGAATCTTCCTGAGACCAGGTCCGTTTTCATCGTCACGAACGGGCAGGAGCCGGGAATGATGGAAAGGATTTCGAAATCGCCGCCCACGCAGATTTACTTGTCGGTGAACGCACCGAATAAGGACTTGTTCAGCAGGATAAACCGCCCTGTTTATAAGGACGGATGGGGGAGGTTTTTGAAGTCGCTGGAGATATTCGGAAGGATGAAAACCAGGAGGGTGCTTCGCCTGACCATGATAAGGGGGATGAACATGGACTCTTCTTTCGTTAAGGATTATGCGGGGCTGATCAAAAAGGGGAATCCGCATTTCATCGAGGTCAAGGCGTACATGTGGATAGGTTTCTCGCGGAAAAGATTGAAGGAGGAGAACATGCCCTTACACAAGGAGATACGGGCTTTCGCTGAAAGGATCGAGAAGGCAACGGATTTTGAGATTGTTGACGAGAAAGAGGATTCGAGGGTTGTTCTTTTGGAGAATAAAAATGATAGGATCGAGAGGTTTATAAAATAAAAATTTATTTAAAACAATCCCATAATATTCGATTATGAGAGTTTCGGTCAACACGAGGTATGTGGGAGCGCTTTTGATCATCCTTAGTATAGTACTGTTTCTGATAATGTACAATTTTTCGCAGACGATGCTGGAGATAATAGACAGCGGGGAGCTCGGGTCATGCCAGTCTTATGAAACCTGTCCGCATGTCATGATTCTGAACCAGGCTTACCTGGGATATTTCCTGGCTCTCGTGATTTTCATAGTGGGAGTTTTCCTGCTGATTTTCGGCGGCAGACCGGAAAAGGTTGAAGGGAATAAAAGAAAATGGGAAAGCGTTTTGAAAACCCTGACCGGGGATGAAAGGGGTATTTACGATAAGATAGTCGCTTCAGAAGGCGTTATCTTTCAGAGCGAACTCGTGGAGCAGACAGGATTCCCCAAGGCGAAGGTTTCAAGGGTTCTTGACAAGATGGAGGCAAGGGGACTCTTGGAAAGAAAGAGAAGGGGCATGACGAACGCCGTTGTCCTTAAATAAGATTATTTCATTCTAACATCCCTGCCGCACTTGATGCAGCGTAAGTCGCATGAATCGCATTTTGTGCAGTCCGGAAGATGCTCTATACAAAACGCTACCTTGAGTTCCTTTTTCTTGCCTATGAGCGCATATTGGCTGAGCGGCTTTCCGCAGATCATGCATTTCATGCAATCTATAAGAATGAAACGTAATATACATTTTTGTTTGAAACCAGTTTCATACATAGGGGTATATGGTGTTTCATCCATTGTATTGGTATGAAACTAAAAACCAAACCTGCCATTCGAGCAACTGAAAGAATTGTTAGGCTGTTAACGAAAGATTTAGTAAGGTTTAAAAACCTAGCTTGACAGAAATGTTATATCGGGTCATTGTCATGATATGCCTTATCGCTCTCGTGGTTTTCGCCGTGCTGGGGATATTCAGCGCGAAGTACAGGACTGTTGCTAAGGAAGCGTTCGACTGCGTGTTCCGGAGGATCACCCTTCGAAAATGCACGACAGGACTGGACAAGAGACTGAAGTCCAAGATAACAGGGAAGCTGATGTTGAAACATCCTGGTTTCGCTAGGAATGTTTACAAGCATTTCGAAATGATTTCCTGGGTTTTCACGATTGTTCTGATAGTGAGCTTCAGCTATTCCGTTTACAGTGTGGCGAACCTTTTCATATACGGCAACTGTAACGGCCCGATACCTGATGCTTTCTGTCTATTCGACCCGTTCATATCAGAAGGGACGGAAGGCGAGTGCACGATTGAAGCAGCGGTAGGTGAGATAACCGGGGTTCTGGAGGTCCATCCTGACGATCCTGTCATAGGACCGGAGGATGCGAAGGTGACGATCATAGAGGCTGGATGTTTCGTTTGCCCTTACACAAAGCAGGCCGTTCCTGTTGTGAAGCAGATAATTTCGCATTACGGGGATAAGATACGCTTCGTTTACAAGGATTTCCCCGTGAGTTCCGCGCATCCGGGGGCGCAGGAAGCAGCGGAGGCCTCTCACTGTGCGCATGAACAGGGGAAGTACTGGGAATACCATTACATGCTTTTTGAGAACCAGGGGAAAACGGGCTTTGAGGAGTTAGTGGGTTTCGCGGAGAATCTCGATTTGGATACCGAGCAGTTCTCGGAATGCCTAGCATCGCATAAATACAAGTCAAAGGTCGATTCCGATTTCAGGGAGGCCTTCGAAATAGGGGTTTACGGAACGCCCACGTTCTTCATAAACGGCCAGGTTGTTGTGGGTCCAAAAACATTTAACGAGTTCAGACAAATTATAGATAACGAGTTAGCGAGGGGTGGTTGAATGGGGCTGGATGTTGAAAAGATCCGGGAGGACTTTCCTGTTCTGAAAAAGACGGTTAACAACAAGCCCATTATATACATGGATTCGGCATGCATGACCCTTCGGCCGATTCAGGTTATAGATAAGATCAATGAATACTACAGGGAATATCCCTCCTGCGGTGAGCGGAGCCTTCACAAGCTCGGAAAGAGGGTTGATGAGGAAGTGGAGAAGTCGCGAAACATCATCAAGAAATTCATCAACGCGAAGAGGATGGAGGAAATAGTTTTCACCAAAAACACGACAGAGGGTATAAACCTTTTGGCGAATTCTTTGGGTCTGAAACAGGGGGACATCGTTCTCGGAACGGACAAGGAACACAATTCGAACCTCCTTCCATGGCAGAAGCTGGCATCCGAAGGGGTGAAATACGAAGTTGTAATGTCCGGCAAAGATGATAATTTTTCTTTCGAGAACTTTAAGGAGAAAATGAACAGGGGCGTCAAACTGGTTTCGATGGTTCACATGTCCAATCTTGACGGGACTACAACGCCCGCGAAGGAGATCGTTAAGACAGCTCACGAAAACGAAGCTCTCGTTCTTCTCGACGGGGCGCAGAGCGTCCCTCATCATCCCCTGGATGTCAGAAAGCTCGACGTGGATTTCCTCGCTTTCTCCGGACATAAGATGATGGGGCCCTCGGGTATAGGGGTTCTATACGGAAAGAAGGACCTTCTCGAGAAACTCCCTGCTTTCATGGTAGGCGGCGGGACGGTTGTGGACACGACCCATTACGAAGCGAAGTTTGAGGAACTCCCGCAGAAATTCGAGGCCGGTCTGCAGAATTACGCCGGGATAATAGGACTGGGCGGGGCAGCGAAGTATCTGATGAAAATAGGGAAGGAGAACATCGAGAAACATGAAATCGAACTGAACAGGAGAGTAACCGAGGGGGTTGAAGGGTTCGAAAGGCTCTCGCTGATCGGGCCGGGAGAAGCGGAAAAGAGGGGAGGAATAATATCCTTCAACATAAACGGGGTGAGCTCGCACGAGATAGCGATGATGATGGACGAGATGGAGAACATATGCGTCCGTTCGGGAGCGCACTGCGTTCACTCGTGGTTCAACGCGCACAAGCTGGACGGGAGCGTCCGCGCTTCTTTGTATATTTACAACACCCCTGAGGAATGCGACAAGTTCGTGGAGACGCTGAAAAGGGTAATTGACCTGATGAAGTGATTTTTTATGAGAACAAACAAAGATTAATTATGTTGCCCGTGGTCTTGGGTCTGGTCTTGGCTGTAGTTCATTACTTCAGTGACAAGATACATCCAGAGGACCCCGTGATAAGACACAAGCTGGTTTCCTTCGTTGCGGGTATTTCCATAACCTATATCTTTCTCCTGCTCCTGCCCGAAGTCTACGCGGGGGTAGAGTCGCTCAACAAGTTTCTTTTCCTGTTCATCCTCGCCGGTTTCGCCTGCTTTCATCTGATAGAGAAACACATTTATCAGCATGAATCCAAGGAAATCCTTCACGAGGAGTTGAGGATCGCTCATTCAGCGATGTTCTTCTTCTACCATCTTGTCATAGGCATTCTCTTGGTTGAGATGGTGAACATAAATGCTGTGGGAGGAATCCTGTTCTTCGTGCCTATCTTGTTCCACACCGCCGTTAGCTCCGCTTCCCTGAAGGGGATACACATAAGCATCAGGGAAAGAATCATGCTTAAAATCGTTCTTTCCTGCTCGACGCTGTTCGGCGTGCTGATCGCGTATTTCGTGATGGTCCCTTCGCATATTCTGCACGCGCTCTTGGGCTTCGTTGTGGGGAGTCTGCTTTACGTAGTTATCAGGGATTCAATTCCGAAAGAAACAGTAGGCAAGGCGATATACTTTGTTCTCGGTGTTGTCGTATACGCCCTGATAATATGGTTTACCTGGGTCGTGTGAAAATTGATTTGAGGTGGAAAGATACTTATATAACAGTGTTATATATTTTCTCTATCGGTGTTTTGGATGGGAAAGAAAGAGGACAGGAGAGATCCTGTATGCGGGATGAAAGGAACCATTCGAAAGCACGGGCATTATTTCTGCAGTCAGCACTGCATTGAAAAATACGAGAAAGAACACGGGGTAAAGGGAGGACACGCAGAATGCGCAGCACACGCGAAGAAGTGGTATAAAGAGAGGTTGTTCGTTGTCTCGGTCGTTTTGGGGATTATATTAATAATCTCCTTTTTCATCGAATTCCTGAATCCGTTAACCTTCGCTTTCCTTGATTATCTCGGTCTGATATGGTGGGCCCTGTTGCTTGGTTTCCTGCTGGGAGGGGTGATAGATTATTTCATCCCGAACCAATATATCAGGAGATATTTAACTCCCCATAAGAAAAGGACGGTTCTGTATTCGGTTGTGCTCGGCTTCCTGATGTCGGCCTGTTCGCACGGAATCCTCGCGATAGCGATGGAGCTCTACAAGAAGGGCGCTTCGACGTCTTCGGTAATCGCCTTCCTCCTCGCTTCGCCCTGGGCGAACCTCCCGATAACGATTCTCCTGTTCGGGTTCTTCGGATTCAACGCTTTTTACATCGTGATATCCGCGATAGTCGTCGCTGTGATAACGGGTCTGATCTACCAGGTTCTCGACCGGAAAGGGTGGATTGAGTGCAAATACTGTGACATTAAGGTGGATGAGAGTTTCTCTGTTCGCGAGGACGCGAAGAAGAGGATTAAGAATTACAGAGCGACGAAGGAGAACCTGAAAAGGGATCTCAAGGGCGTAGTCAGGGGGTCGTGGTCGCTGACGAAGATGGTCATGTGGTGGATAATCATAGGGATGTTCATGGCGAGCTTCGCTCGCGCGTTCATCCCCCACGATTGGTTCATGCTGTATCTGGGTCCCACTTTATTGGGTTTGTTCGTGACTTTAATACTTGCGACGGTGATAGAAGTTTGCTCGGAAGGGTCCGCTCCCCTATCGTTTGAAATATTCAAACAAACAGGGGCTTTCGGGAACTCGTTCGTCTTCCTCAACGCCGGGGTGGCGACTGATTACACGGAGATTGGACTCCTGTGGAGCAACGTGGGGAAGAGGGCGGCAATCCTTCTTCCGATCATAACCGTTCCGCAAATCATGGTCTTAGGCTGGCTCTTCAACGTGTTCCTATGAATAGGCAAGTAGGCACGCCACCTTTTATTAATCTTTCTTCCCAAGTATCTTCATGGTCAAGAGCTATGCGAGGGGGAGGAGGTTCGAATACCACGTGGTCTACAAGTTAGCGAAACACGGGATAAACAGCCGGAGAGTCGCTTTGTCCGGAAGACAGCCTTCCCCGGACATTCCGAACGCTGACATAGTGGTCGAGGAGAAGTTTCTGGGGAAGGCGAAGACGACGAAGGCGAAGAAATACGTTTCCTTCCCGGAGAAGGAGATACTTGAACTGGAAAAGAAGGATCTGAAGTTCCTAGTTTTCAACTTCACCAGAACAAACCCCTTTGTCGTGATAAGGTTCGAGGATTTCGTGGACCTGATAAAACTCTGGAAAGAGAAAGAGAAGCCTTAGTCCACTTTCTCCTCAATTTCTCTGATTTTTTCCAGGTAACCATCCTTGATATTTTCAAGGTGTTTAATGATTCTTTGCTGTGATTCATCCGCTCCCCTCTCCCTCATCCTGCTTATCATCTTGTTTAAATCCATTATGTCTTTCTCACACATCGCTATTTCGAGTTTTCTGATATGGGGCAGGGGATAACCCCTGTGGGCCCATATCTCATCTAGTATTTCGTCTATTTCAGGATTGCTTCCGACAGAATATTCACTGATGTCCACAAAGCGAACGTATTCTTTCGCTATTCTCATGGCTCCACTGAGAACAAGAACATTGTACATTTCGAAAAACTTACTGACTATTTTGAATCTGCTGAGCACGAGACCTGTTATGATGAAAAAGAATATGTAGTAGTCTATGAAAAGGAAGGAGTATATAAGCGAAATAATGGAAGGGAATATCCAAACAAGTAATGCCATGGTTCCTATTGTCCATAAATCAAGTATTATGTACGGAGCTAAATAAACCCTGATCACCCGTAAAGGCTCGACAGTTTCCCTGTAATCCTTGTAAAAATAATGCGCTATCAAAAGGCTCGAAATGCAATAAAAGGAGCCCAGAAAGAAGAAATTAATGGATTCCAAAATCGCGAAATTGAAGAACATTATGCCCGCTGTCATGGACAGGACCGCCAGGGAAAAGAAAAGGTAGTGAAGGCATTTCAAGTACCATATCCTTATGTAAATCCTTTCCATATCAAGACCTCCGTCATATTCCCCCGAAAACCGTTAGCACCCACTGCATCCCGAAGTAACCCCCGAAAGCAAGGGAAATGTTCATTATGAGTTTCCCCGTCAGGGAGGCGAGGAAGAACTTTTTCAGATCGTACCTTATCGCCCCGCAGATTATCCCGATAACATCGTCGGGGAGGGGCGTGGCAGCGAACAGCGTTATGATGAAAAACGCCCTGTACTTCTCCATCCACCCGTTCGCTTTTTTCAGCAGGTGTTCGTATTTCTTCTCTATGACCTTCTTTCCTCCGAGGCCGACAGCATACCCCGTGAGTTCTCCGAGTACAGCCCCGAGGGCGGCCGAAATCCCCACGAGCCAGGGGTTCAGGACCGCGCCGAAAAGGAATACGACCAAGAACGCGGGTATCGGGAATATTATCGTGGCAGAGCCGATGAAGTTGACAATGAATATCCCCAGGTATCCCCAGGTTCCCGCTATTTCCTGCGACCATGACAAAAACCCCGAGAGAAGCGAAGCGATGTCCATATAAAAATATTTATCTTTCGCGTTAATATAATAACCATGAGTTACGGGAAATCTCCCTGGATCGCGGCTTTCCTGAATTTCGTGATCTGGGGCTCCGGGTACATATACATAAAACACAGGATGGTTTTGGGGACGGGTCTGGTGATAGTCACCTTCTTTAACTTCATTATCCTGATGATGATTCCCGATGTGATAATCCTGAGGAGTTCGGAACTGTTTTTCCTCTGGCTTTCCTTCATATGGGTCGCGTTGAGTGTGCTGTTCGCGATAGACGTTTACAGGGAGACCGAAGAGCTTAACAGGATTTAAATTTATAAACCTTTTTCCACCATATTTAAAGGTTTCATTCAAGGCAGGCGAGAGAATGGAAAAATGGAAATGCAAAAAATGCAATTATGTGTTCGTTGGGAAGGAAGCCCCGAAAACGTGCCCCAACTGCGGTCATAACGAAGAATTCGAGTTATTTGATGATTTATTGCCGTTCATTCCGTTCTATGATGAGTAGTTCTTTTTCTCTTTAAAAATAAATTCAGAAATAGTGATTTGAACCGAAAGACTACCCACCAAGAAGGTCCTCTATTACATTCCTGAGTTCTTCCTCTTCGAGTGCCTCACCGTTCTCCACGTGCGAAAAAGATGCTCCGCTTCTGTAGTACTTGCAGCCGAATATAAATGCAGGCACGCCGGTAAATCCATATTGCTGGCGGAGGGCTTCTTCCTCCGGAGGTATTGTTTCCTGTTCATCCGAAAGTATGTTTTTGCCGTCTTCCCATAAGTAGGCAACTATCTTGCCCTGATCCATATACTCCTTTACAACCTTTTCGTACATGGGCTTGTTCCACCCACAGTAACCGCACCCGGAGGATGCATACATCCTGATTACGGGCTTGCCGTCCTCGTAGCATATGTCTGCCCCGCTGTCAAGGAATGTTTTTATATTGGTATTTTCGGGTTTGTCTCTTTTAGGAAATTCGGGTGTTGGGGGAGTTGGTGGCTGAGGTGGCGCAAGTTTGCTTGCCTCTTCACAGATTTCCTCGTTTTCCGTGAGCACGCAGACCTGGCTCTTTAACGTGTATTCATCCTGCATGCCCGTTATCGTGAGAACATCTTCGTAAATAAGAACAAAACCGGGATTCTCTAGCTGCTGGCTGAAGCCTGTTTTAACGAAGGTGACACCAAGGGTTTCAGCGACTTCCTTCACCAATGGCT
>JAGMCY010000173.1 GCA_023128965.1 Candidatus Aenigmatarchaeota archaeon
TGGAACCCGCTCCCTCAGAACCGGATGTTGAGTTTGGAAAACCCGAAATCCCCGCAAAACCCATGGCAAAGCCGAAAGAGGCGAGGATAATAAAGATAGTGGTCTGCCCGAATTGTGGAACGGAGAACGAGACCAAGGACAGATTCTGCTACAACTGCGGAAAGAAACTCAAGCCGGAAAAGAAAAAGGTCATGAAACCCAAGAAAATTATACTTCCAGCAAAACTTCTCGCAAAACCCACCATAAAAAAACCCGTCCAACCTGCTGTAAAAACACTCCCCAAAGCGATCGAACTTCCGGCCAGAAAGAAAATAGTCAAAAAAGTCAAGAAAAAACCGATCGAGGGAAATCTCTAAACTACCCTCCATCTCGCTCCTTCTTCTTTGTCCTCCAGGATTATCCCCATATCCCTCAGGTCAGAGCGTATCTTGTCCGAAAGGTCGTACTCCTTCTTCCTTCGAAGGGCTTCACGTATTTCGATTAAAGCCGAAATCAGCTTATCGAAATTCTCAGGGTCGTATTCCTTCCCTTTCATCTTCGCTAGAATTATGTCCAGTTTTTTCGCGGACTTCTTGTCTTTCTTTTTCAGCTGTTCATGAAGTTCGACAATCATGTCTATCGTTTTCTTGACCAGTTCTATCGAAACCCCCTTCTCTTCTTTCAGGATCCCCAGGACCCTGTCGAATCTCTCCATAGCTTTCGAACAACTCTCCGCGTCTTCCCTCCCGATCTTCCCCTTGTCCATCAGCTTGTTCACTTCCCTCGTGAAATCGAATATCTTCGATATCGCCAGGCTGGTGTTCAGGTCGTCATCCATGGCTTCCCTGAATCCCTTTTTCGCATCTTTTATAATCTTCTTCACTTTAGGGCTCGTTTTCTTCTTACTCTTGACTTCCCCGAGCAGGTCCATGAAGTTGTCGATTTTCTCTACCGCTTGCTGAGCCGCCCACAGGGATTTGTCGGTTATGTTCAGCTTCGAGCGGTAATGCGTTGAGAGCAGGGCGTAGCGAATCGCTCTAGGATCGTGATTCCTCCCCAAAAGATCGTTAAGGGTTAAGAAGTTCCCCAGGGATTTCGACATCTTCTTCCCCTCAACCATCACGTGCTCGTTGTGGAGCCAGTAGCGGGCGAATTGCTTCCCAGTCGCTCCCTCCGACTGGGCGATCTCGTTCTCGTGGTG
>JAGMCY010000174.1 GCA_023128965.1 Candidatus Aenigmatarchaeota archaeon
CCCAGATAAATTGCATAGGGGAAACCCACGTTCCAAGAGTTACCCTTCATTAATACCCTGTCTTTTATTCCGCCTATATTATACACCTTAAGCCAAAACTCTATGCTTCCCTCCGAAACTAAATCAAGGCTGTTATCATCTGGAACATCTATCTCTTTGTTTGAACCATTGAATTCGTAGGCACCGTAGAACTTCCCCCCCGAACTGTTGTAGGAAACCCCCTGAACCGTTCCGTTGTTCCCGTTTCCGCTCCAGTCATATACATGGGTTTCGCTTTCTCCTGCGAAAAAATCGTTGTTGAAATGCATCAGCAGGACGCTCCCGTTCTCCTTTCCCAGACCTTTCAGGTATTTGCTACCCATCTTCGAAAAGTTTCCATTGGTACCTGAATACAATTCCATATATGAAGGATCACCACCCGTGCTCATATTACACGAAAATGTCACATTGTTAATGTTATTGAAAACATAGCTATCCTGCGGTTCGTTAAGTGTGACGTTTATTTCAGCAGAAACGGGTCTGGAAAATAGGGTAACAAAGATGAAAAGCGAGATTATAATAGCTAACTTGCCTTTCGAAATCATACCAAACCCCCGAACTATTAAATATCTTGAAAACGTGCTTAATAAAAAAATGTTTAAACGTTCTAAGGTTTTTATTCCCCCTTCCGAATTATAAAAAATGAAATGGCTTAACATCCTGATCGTTCTCCTCGTGGTTGGTTTCGTATCATTGATGTTCGCTGCAGAAACCCAAAAAGAAAAGGTTGGGGAAAACTACATTAAACCGATGGATATTGAAACTCCAGAGCTTATTCTGAACCTCTCGAGCGATAAAGAAGTTTACCACTCCTCTGAGGAGATGGAATTGAAAACAACGATCCAAACCGAGACAAGGGTCGAAAACCTGACGATCAGGGTTTACGGCATAAAGGACCGCAGTGGGAATTACAGGGTAAGCGGAGAGAAAGTCGTAAATGTCGAGCCGCCCGGAACGAGCGAAACGTTCGATTTCCGCATGCCCAGCTGTTACGGGTGCGCGGGTATTTCGCCCGGTGAATATGAGATAATTTTTGAGACATTAAAAGACGGGGAAATTATAGGCAACTTTTCGAAAATTGTGAAACTTGAGAAGTGACCGAGAATTATTCTAAACCGCCAAAGACTTCTTGTTCCGGGTAAACCACTATCCCTTTGTCATCAACTATCTGCATAGCCACTATTTTTTTCAGGTGTTTCGCTCCCCTGAGTTTCAGGACTTCTATCGCGTTCTCCCGGATATCGCCCTTTCGGATGTTGTACAAGACGACGACGCCGTCCGCCAGAAATTCCTCAACACCGGTCGGGCTGAATATCTTAGGGACCTGCTCGGTTTCCGTTACGAGGAAAGACGTCGCTTCCAGCTTCTCGAAATACCGGAATAGTTGTCCTATATAACTCCTGTAGTTCTCTTCCCTTCCGACAAAACTCGAGGCGATCGCGCTCACCGAATCAATAACTATCCTGTCAGGCTTGAACCCTTCCGGGAGTATGACGGGTTCTATTTCTATCATTAATTCTCCTTTCTCCTTCGCCAGCAACGCTTCAACAGACCTCGCAAGATCATGTGGACTCATCCTTTTTATCATGAGGTTCCCGCTTTTTTCGAGGGATTTAGGATCCCAGCCGAAATTCTCCATATGTCCCTTTAACCTATCCTCGCTTTCCTCGAAGGACAGGTATAAACATTTTTCCCCAGATTTCGCAGCGTTTGCGAGAATCTGTAGACACATGATTGTTTTCCCCGAACCCGCGCCACCCGCTATCAGGATAGCAGAACCCTTCGGAATCCCTTGTTCGAACAGCTGATCAAACCCCTCGATCCCTGTTTTTATGTAGTCCTTCCCCCTTACCTTTTTTTCAGAAGCAGTTTTCCCGGTTTTAGGTTTGGCCTTTGGCTTTTCCGCTTCTTTGACCTCTTTTTTGATCTTATCAACATCAAAAACCCCTTTCTCTCCCTTCTTGGTTCTTTTTGCCATGTAAACACCAATATAGAATTGAATCCTTTACTAATAAATTTATAATACTGACAGAGATGAATTCGAATAATGTTTATATTTTTTACCGTTAAGTTTAAACAGTATGGGATAAATTTATAAAACAGCCTTTCCAATATTGAATATTGATAACATGAATACGGATTTTCTCAAGGAAATAGCCAATAATAATTCTCTGCTAATAATTTTGAAAGAGATAGAATATTCACAGAAATTAGAGGAGATAATAAAATCCGTTGAAAGAACAAAGGTATGCTACGTTTGCCTGAGCAGACCATATGCGGATGTTATGGAAGATCTGAAAGGCAGGGGGATTGATGTTACGGGTTTCTTTTTCATAGATGTATTGACCTCCCATTACAAGGAGCCGGAACCTACTGAAAATTGCATTTTCGTTCCAGCACCCACTGATCTGACTGCAATAAGGGTCGCGATTAAAAAGGCAGTGGAGGAGAAGAAACGCAACATCGTTATTCTCGACACGATCTCCACTTTGCTGGTTTACCAGGAAACATCTTCCATCGTGAAGTTCACGCATCACTTGCTGACAGAGGAGAGTCAGGAAAACGTGAAGAAACTGTTCATAGCTTTGAAAGGGAACGAGACTCCAATAGAAGATAGCCAAAAACTTATCAAGGACCTGACAATGTTCGCTGACAAAACACTTGAGTTGAGCTGAGCAGTTCAAAATATTAATAAGAAAAACGAGAATAGATAAATATGGCCAAGAAAATCATGATCGTGGACGACGAGGAGAGTCTAATCGAACTCGTAACAGCGGTTTTGGAACAGGAAGGTTACGAAGTCATAGCAGCGATGAACGGGGAGGAAGCCCTGGAAAAGCTCAAGACCGTGAAACCCGATCTCATACTTCTCGATATGATGATGCCCGGTATGAGCGGGAGAGAAGTATGCGAGAGGATAAGGAAGGACCCGAAAACGAAAGACCTGAAGGTCGCGTTCATAACCGTGGCGAAGTTCTCAGAAACAGGAAGGGATGTCCTGAAAAAGATGAATGTCCTGGATTACATCACGAAACCCTTTGAAAACGAAGATCTTGTTGTAAGGGTAAAAAAACTTGTGGGATGAGTTAGAACAATCCTTTATAATTTCATTTTCCGATCCCCAGTCTTTTCACTCTTTTTCCCGTCTCCTCTGCTTTTTTGAGGCTCTCTTCCGCTCTCCTTTCCTCTTCCCTGATCTGCTTTTTCGAAACGCCTTTGAGAGGCAGGGTGAAGTGGAACTCGCTCCCCTTTCCAAGTTCGCTTTCAATCCATATCTTACCTCCAAGTAACTCCACGAATTCCTTGCACAGAGCCAAACCAAGACCCACCCCGGGCGTTTTCCTCGTGTAGGAAGAATCAATCTGATAGAACCTCTCGAATATCTTCCCCTGCTTCTCTTTCACTATCCCTATTCCCGTATCTTTCACAACAAAATGCATTTTTTTGTTTTCTCTTAAGACATTCACGGTTATTATACCTTCGGACGTGTACTTCACGGCGTTGATTATAAGGTTTATCAGAATCTCGGTCAGTTTCTCCCTGTCCGTAACAATTCTTGGAATATCTTTCTCCACGTCATATTCGGATTTCAGTCCCTTCCCTTTTATCTGCACGTCCATCTCCCTTTCCAATCCCTTTACCAATTCATTTACGTCAACTTCGTCAAGACTGAGTTTCACGGTCCCAAGGTCTATTCTGGAAAGATCGAGTATATCGGTCACGAGCTTAGCGAGCCTCTTGGTCTCATGGTCCATTATCTTCAGGTACTTATTTCGCTTAGTGAAGTTGTTCGCAACCTTCCTGTCCTGAAGAAGCTGCGAGAATCCGTGAATCGAAGTGAGCGGGGTTTTCAGTTCGTGCGCCGCGATCGAAATGAATTGATTCTTCTTGATATCCATCTCTTTTAATTCACTCAAACTCTTCTTCAGTTCCTCCTGAGTCTTTATTAACTCCTTGTTCGTCTCGTCCGTGTCCTCCATCATGTTGAGGACAGCGGTTTTAGTTTCTGTTAACTCCTTGATCTTGGTGTCCAGTTCTTTTGTCCTTTCCTTGACCTTTTCTTCGAGCTCCTCAGCATGTTTTCTTATCTGGGCCTGATAAACTCTAAGATCCTCGGTCATCTGCCTGAAGGCGGAGGCGAGTTCTCCAACCTCGTCCTTTGATTCAACTTCTATTTTCGTATCCAGCCTTCCCTTCCCGATCTCGCTGGCAACATCTCTTAATTTAACGATAGGTTTTGTTATTGATCTTGAAACTAAAACAGAAATAACTAAGGAGAAAATTACAAAAACAACGGCAATTAAAATTAAATTCCTTTGCAAATTTAAGTACGGAAGAAAGGCTTCTGCCTCACCAATCTCCGTCAACATGCACCATTCCATTTCCGGAATGTAGGCATGAGTTCCCAGAACATTAACACCCCTGTAATCTACATATATGATTGGTATTTCTTCCATCTCTTTTGGGAGACCTTCCTGTGTGTGCTCTCTCAGACATAAATTTGCTTCCTGTGTATCAACTTTATGTTTAAATCCGGTGGGCCCTTCGAATCTCGGGGGTGTTATCATATACCCATCTTTGTCTATCAGATAAAGTTCCCCTGTTTCGCCCATTCCTGTGTAATCTGAGAATATTTCAAACAAACTATTTGCTTTTGATATGATTACCGTCACTCCTATGAGTTCTTCATTCAATAACAACGGGCCGGAAAGACGGAAAAATGGTTCGCTATTTTCATCAGAAACAAAAAACAGGTTATTCCCTCCCCTTCCCTTTACAAAAAACTCTTCATTCGAGTAGTCTCTGTTCTCCAGGTTCTCATCAGTGGAAACTACCACCTTCCCGTCTAAATTCAGTATAAATATATCCTTGAAATCCTTTATCGAAGATATCGCGTCATTCAATATCCTCCTCATTTTTTCTTTGTGTTCTATTTTCCCGTCTTTGTTGTAGCTGTCAAGGCTTAAGCGCAACTGTGTTCTGCTGGAAACTAAACTCAACCCTTCTACATACCTGTTCAGAAATTCCTTTACATGACTTGCCCTTGATTTCGTAACTGAATCTAACTTGCTTTTAACCTGCTCCTCTATACTCGCTTTTGAAGCAGCATCTGCCACAACCAACATGGTTAGGCCAATAATCATAGAAACCAGTAACATTACAATGGCTAATTTTCTTTGAATACTGAACGAAATCGGGGCCGTCAACGGCAAAAGAGCATATAAGTTCATTTTTCACCCTCCCTTTCAGTTCTGTGCTTTTCCAGTTCCCTTATCCTCTTCTTCAGCTCTATCATTTTCAGCTCCCTTCCCACGCTTAATTTACTAAACCTTTCGAGATCTTTAACCTTCGTTTCCAGTTCTTCCTTTGATTTCTTGAGTTCTTCGTCCGCCTTCTTCCGTTCTGTGATATCACGGGCGATTCCCAACACCAGTGTTTTACCTTTAATCTTTACAGGATACGTCCTTATCTCTACTTCAACTTTGTTGCCGTCTTTCCTGATTAGGGTGAACTCATCCGGTCCGGTAGGCCTCCCCATTGCGTTTTTTGCTAAATTTACAAGTGATTTGGGAATCTGGCTTTTGGGCAGCACCCCCACTTTCGCCATGTTCTTTCCGATCAGTTCCTCTTTCTTGTAACCGATCAGTTCCTCCGCGGCCTTATTGCCATCAGTGAAGTTTCCTTTTAAATCCATCAAATAAATTCCATCCGGTGCATATTCAAACAATACCCTGAAACGCTCCTCTGAACTTCTTAATTCCTTTTCTGCCTTCTTCCATTCACCCAAACCCTTCTCTTTCTTTTCAGACATCTTACCACCTCAAATTTTACTCAAGCTCCACAACCTTGTCCACGAACATGTTCAGGTCATTTATCAGCTCGTTCTGCATATCCTCCCTGAGAGAGATGAGGATGCCCTTCGAGCCGAGCGTGCGGAACATCGATATTATCGAATGGGAGAACCTCACGACGGCATGGGAACCCTCGTAAACCAGGAGTGTTGACAATGAATCGAAAATCGTGGAATCGATTTTCCCGGCATTCAGGACCTTCTTCATAACGATGTTTATCTCTGTCAGCGCTTTCGGCGAGGAGACGTAAACCACCTGCTCGCTCGCTTCCTCATCCTTCACCTTCTTCGTGACGCAGTCTA
>JAGMCY010000175.1 GCA_023128965.1 Candidatus Aenigmatarchaeota archaeon
GGTCTTCCGGAGTTCAGGGTATTCACGAACATGGAAGGCGTGAAGGATTTCCTGAACTCGCTCGATTCGTTCGTGGTGAAGCCTGATGGATTGACAGGGGGGAAGGGGGTGATGGTCCACGGAGAACACCTGAAAGACGTGGACGACGCGCTTAAATACGCTGAAGAAGTTTTGAAAACGCATGCTTCGGTCATAGTTGAGGAGAGGCTTGAAGGGGAGGAGTTTTCGCTGCAGACCTTCACGGACGGGAAGTTCGTCCTCGACACGCCCCCAGCACAGGACCACAAGCGGGCGTATCCTGGCGACCAGGGACCGAACACAGGAGGGATGGGATCGTATTCCTGTTCTGATCATCTCCTGCCGTTCCTGACTAAAAGCGATGTTGAGGAAGCGCATAGGATAACGGAGCTCGTCGCTAAGGCGATCCTGAAGGAAACGGGTTCCCTTTATAAGGGTGTGATGTACGGGGGCTTCATCGTTACGAAGGACGGCGTGAAGCTCATAGAATACAACGCCCGCTTGGGAGATCCGGAAGCCATGAATGTCCTCCCTATCATCAGTAGCGATTTCATCGACATATGTTACGGCGTGGTAAACGGGCTCTCGAAGGTTAAAGCGGAGTTCGAAGGGAAGTCGACCGTTTGCAAGTACGTCGTCCCCAAAGGTTACCCTGAAAACCCCGCAAAGGGGGAGAAAATCGAGGTTTCTCCCGGTTCAAAGGCGAGCATGTATTACGCTTCTGTTGACCAGAAGACCGACGGCCTGTACATGAGCGGGTCAAGGGCGATCGCTTTCGTTGGGATTTCGGAAGATTTCGGGGAAGCGGAGAGGATCGCGGAATCCGCTGTGGGTTCGGTTAAGGGGAACGTCTTCCACAGGGAGGACATAGGGACGAGGGAACTGCTTGAAAGGCGGATAAGGCACATGAATATGATAAGGGGCAGACAATGACAGCTAAGATAATGGACGGGAAGAAGGTATCAGAGGAGGTTCGAAAAGACTTGAAAAAGAGAGCGGAAAACCTCCGGGAGAAGGGCGTTCAGGCGAGGCTCGACATAATCCTCGTCGGAAACAACCCTGCCTCTGAAATTTACGTCAGTAAGAAGATTCAGTCTTCCCGGGAGATAGGGATAAAAACCGAACTCCACAAATTCCCCGAGGATGCGAAACAGGAGGAACTTCTTGAAACGATAGAAA
>JAGMCY010000176.1 GCA_023128965.1 Candidatus Aenigmatarchaeota archaeon
TTGTAAACGGAATTGTTCATTTCTCGGATGAAGCAGGAAGTATATATGCATTGGCTTTGGATGGTGAATTGGTATGGAAAACCAAAATAAGTGGCGGCAGTTGGGGTACCCCAACCTATAAAGATGATACAATATTCTTCGGATCCCATGATTGTCATTTATATGCATTCGATATCAGAAACGGAAAAGAACTCTGGAGGTTCGCCACTTCCAACCTCACGAAATGCTACGTTGCCCATCCATACGAGATCTTCGAGGCCACAGTAAAAAAACCCGCTCCAGAAGAAGAGGAGAAAGAAGGGGAGAAGTACGAATCCGAGATCGGAAGGGTGGACGTGGAAAGCGAATACTCCATGAAGAGCGAATACGTGATGAAGAGCGAGTACAAGCAGGAGAGCGAGTACAAATAATTATTTCTTGCGAGTAGTTAAAGTTATAAAATTTACTGTGAATAATTAAGCATGAGTTTGTTTGGCAGGAAAGAAAATTTCAGGACCAAGCTTAAAGACGAAGTCAAGGGTTTGTATGTAAATCAGTTGAGAGATTATTTCACTCCTATTTCTGAAAAGGAAATAAAGCATCTGGTCAAAGAGAAGAAATACGACCTCGGGAAGATAATAGTCTCAAAGGCGGGCGATTTCTGGAGCAGCAGGGAAGAAGGATCCACCCAGGCAACATTATCGCTTGCCAGAAAACCTTACATACCAACCCTGATCAGAGATTTTGAAATCATAGAGAGAGAAATACAAAAGCCCTATGACCAGAAAACAATCAAGCCGGAAAAAGAAATCGTGACGGATTTCATCAGGGATGAACAAGGTTTGGTAAGGTTTAATCTGCAAAAACACGGCCCCCGTTTTGTGAAAAATCCACTGAAATGCAATAAAGTGATAATCAGGATGTTCAAATACCTTGAAGGCGTGATGAACTTCGGGTATGGCAGGGACAAGGAGAATTTCGGCTATGATGAACTGTGGCTAACCCCTACCCAGGTCATACTCCTCAAAAAATCAACGAATGAAAAAATGAAGAGAAAGAAAATTGATTGCGAGGATATGCATAATTACGGGGCGACCTGCCTTGATATTGCCGGGGTCCCGGAATCCAGGTACAGGTGTGTTTCAGGGGAAAGGGAAAGCGGAGTCGGCGGGCATTTAACGCTCTTTGCCCTTGACGACAGCCTCGAAGTATGGAGAAATCTGGAGTTCACGCCAAATTATAGAAATATCCGCGGGTTCGTGAGCATCAGAGAACTCCCAAAGTTCGGTGATCCCAAAAACTCCATGCATGGGAAGAAAATACTATTCAGTTACAACAAAAATGAAATTTTCAGCACCTTCAATGCGTTTGCAACAAAAAACGATTTCAACGCTTTCGTTGATTCGATCAAGTCTATAGAATTCCCTGAAGAAATGTTCCGATAAACTAACCTTTAATAACCCATAACCCAAATTTCTCTATTATGAAAACCATGATTTTAACTCATTCTGATTCCGACGGCATATGCGCGGGGGCTGTTGCGCTTTCCAAATTCAAGGGGGCGGAGGTGTTCTTCACAAAACCCGTTTCCTTCTATGACGATCTGAACTCTCACGACGCGGAGCGAATAGTGATCACGGACATCGCAATCCCGAGGAGGGATATATCTGACGTAATGAAACTGCTCGAGGAGAAGAGCAAGAACTACGAAATCCTCTATTTCGATCACCACCCCCTGCCCGACAAGGTCAAGAAAAAACTGGGAACCATGCTTGACGTGTACGTCAACGAAAATGCGAGCGCCTCCGAGCTCGTGTACAGGTACTTCCAGAAAGACATCCCCAAGGAGAGGATATGGTTGGCGATATACGGGGCGATAGGGGATTATTCCCAGCACACGGAATTCGTTGAGGACAGGATAAAGAACTGGGATGCTCGCGCTCTCTATTTCGAAGCGAGCGCGATTGTTCTAGGCATAAAGGACAGGAAATTCGTTTCCTACAATTCTAAGAGGGTGATCGTCCAGACCCTTGCGAACGGCAACAACCCCTCTGATGTCCCGGGCCTGATAAGAGCGGCGAAAAGGGTCGTTAACGAGGAGTTCGACTTGTATGAAATGGTGAAAAAGTATGCGAAAAAATCAGGGGATGTGGGCTTCGTGAAGGATACCCACTTCTTCGGTTTCAGAGGACCTTCCGCCATATTCGCGGCAACGGTTACAGAGAGCAGGGTAGGCTTAGCGGTTTACACGAGGAGGAACCACATTGACATAACCATGCGTTCCCGTGATTACTCCGTCCCCCTTAACCACCTCGCTGAAGAGGCAGGGGAAGCGGTTGACGGATCTGGTGGAGGCCACCCGCAGGCGGCGGGGGCGCGGATCCCCCTGAACAAATTCAATAACTTTCTGAAAGAGCTGAACAAATTGCTCGGGAGATATCCAAAGGCGAAAAAATGAATTTCGAAGACGGGGAATTCGCCGTGGAGTTCGCGAG
>JAGMCY010000177.1 GCA_023128965.1 Candidatus Aenigmatarchaeota archaeon
CAGGGATGAAAAGACGTTTTCATTGACCGTTTTCGAAACAAAGGCCCAGCTTATTCGATGGGAGATAGAGAGGTTGAAGGAAGCGCTTCGGGAATTGGAGGTTAACATCGAGAACGCGAAAAAGGTGGGGAAAGACGTAAGCGAGGTTGAACCGTATGTAGACAGGATAAGGGAACAGATAGAGATCGCTGAAGATTACCTCGACAAGAAGATGTACGACGAATCGATGAGCGCGGTTCACACGGGGTGGAGTCTTCTAGAAACAGCGAGATACTATCTTTCGATAGCCCCGTTTGTTGAAATCCTGATAGAAACAATATTCCCTCCCTGGCTGATAGCGGTGTTGATCATCATGATTTCCGTGATAGCGATACTGCTGTTCTTTGTGAAGAAGATGAAAGGCGTATTCGACAGGATATTCAGAGTTCAGGCCCCGGGCGTGCCCGGAAGAGCGGTCAAGCCCTCTATGGTCGTTGAGAAGATGAAGGAGAGGGAAACCCTCGAAAGAGAAAAGTCGAACGTGCAGAGGGTTCTCAACCTTCTGGAAAGGGAATACAAGGAAGGTCTCATATCCGAGAAGGCTTACATGGACCTCAAAAAGAGGAATGAGGTGAAGCTAGCTAAAATCGAGCAGAGGATATCTACCATGAAATAAATAGTACATTTGTATAAAAAAATTCCAGTTTTTTGATCAGGTTCGATAAACTGTTAAGGTTCCCGGAAAGGGGGGAATTCTTATAAACCATTAAAAACTAGTATATTTATATAAGTATGCGGAAAAAATCGAAACTAACGGACTACAAGAATTTCTGGCTGATATGGATAAACTGTGCAGGGAAAGAGGAGGGAGTTTCACTCTTCAGGATACAGACAGACTGGGGCGTGAAGACAAACTACCTGTACCACAACGAAATGGGTTTGGGAACCCCTTTATTCAGGTCCATGATAAGGGAGAACTACATAACAAAGGAAGGGAAGAGCCTGAGAGCGAATTTCGAATGGATAGCAGAATTCATAAGGGAGAGGTACGAAGGGAAGGAAATCGAGGGGTTGTGGTTTCCTGATTCGCTGCTTAGGATTAAATGGGGTGCTGTTCAGAAATTCATCGAGAAATATCATCCCGTTTTGTTCGACATTAAAAACATGCGTTTGCTTTACAAGAACGATAAAGAACTCATAGGCAAATCCGGACCTCAGATATTCACTGATATCTTTCTTTATTTGCTTTTTTCGAACCTCAAGGTTTTCTGCAAAAAATACGAGGCTGATGTTGTTTTAAGGATAATTTCCACGCTCATTTCGCTGTCAGCGGACAGGGATTTGCTCAACTACATGCACGGGCTTGATTCGCAGTTAAAGGGCATACAGGATTTACCCGTGTTGGTCAGGGACGAGAGCGAACTGTCGAAAATCTTATGTACGCTTAAATGGTAAAAATATAAAATATTAAGATAAGGTATGGTCAGATGACAAGGGTAATAGGGATAATCTCCGGTAAAGGTGGCGTGGGAAAAACGACGTTAGTTGCGAATCTGGGTTCTATTCTCGCCCAGAGATTCAAAAAAGAAGTGATTATAATAGACTGCAACGTCTCGACTTCTCATCTTGGTCTTTACCTTGGCATGTACTACACGCCCGTGACCCTCAACCAGGTTTTGACGGGTGAAGCCGAAATAGAAGATGCTATCTACGAATACCACATAAGCGGTCTGCGCGTTATACCCGCTTCCCTGTCTTTGAGCGATCTGAAAGGTGTGGATATAGCGAGATTGAAGAATTCGCTGAAGAATCTTTTCGGAAAAGCGGATATCGTTCTCCTCGATGCAGCCCCCGGGCTTGGAAGGGAGGCGTTAGCAACGATCAGGGCCTCTGATGAGGTTATCCTTGTCAACACGCCCTTCGTTCCCTCCACAATGGATATAATGAAATGCCATCAGGTCGCGAATGAGATAGGGGTGAAGCCATTGGGGGTCGTGCTTAACATGGTGGGGAAGGAGAAGTATGAGCTAACAATGAAAGAAGTCGAGGAACTGATAGAGTTGCCTGTGATATCGAGCATACCAATGGACAAGAATGTCCTCCGAAGCCTCGCGTTGAAAATGCCCGTTGTCCTCTTCTCCCCGAATTCTCAATCGAGCAGGGAATTCATCAAGCTCGCGGCAAAGATAATAGGGGAAGAATACGAGCCTGAGGGTTTCTTTTTCAACATCTTGAAATTCTTCAAGAAGAAGTAATTTATTTAGAATTGCGAAAAATATATTTATGGTTTATGAAATTATTGTTATTTCGCTGCTCGCGATAATTTGTTTTTTATTATACAAGTTATATAAAATTAAATATACAGGGTGGAAGGGAAACGAAATAATACCTGAAAGCTGGAAAACGGATTTGATGGAACTCGGTGATGATAAGGGGAAAGAACTCGAAATGCGATTCGAGGATATGAATTCCCGTATCTCGGAGGTTGAGAAAAGAATCGAAAAGAACAAGAGGGTTGTTGAAAAACTCGTTGAGGAATTGAGTTGATGGTGATGAGAATGGCGGAAAGGAAGAAACCTGCCAAGCCAAAGGGTGAATTCGAAAAAATGGGCGATCTGGAGAAGGGTGTGGGTGAAAAGAAGGAGAGCACAGAGGATATCATAAAGGATATAGAAACCTTTGACGCGACTAAAACTGAAAGGCCAGAGGCTGGTGGTGCCGAAATCCCCGGAACGGAAGCGAAGCCTGAAACCGAAAAACCTGAGGTGAAGAAAACGCCTGAGAAAAAGGAAGGGGAAGCAGGAGGGGCGAAAGAATCTGAAGATCTCAAAAAGGAACTGGAAAGGGAGAGGGATAAGACCAAGAATCTGGCGAAGATAATAGAGAAGGTTTCCAGCGCCGCGGACAAGCCAGCGGATAAACCAGAAGAGAAGCCCAGCGAGAAACCCGTTACCGTTGATGTGGAGCCGAAGCTGAAGGAACTTGAAAGCAAAATGAATGAGCAGATTCAGTCACAAATGAAAGAGGTCAAGGAGGCTGTCGCCGCGATTGGGACAAATGTGGAGGAGGCTGCGAAATCAGGCAAACCAGAAAAGACCGGCACGAAAGTTAAGGACATGATAGACAAGGTCCAGGCAGACACGACGAAGAAAATAACGGAAATGGAGGATCTCATAAAGAAAATGATCGAAAAGGCCGAAGCGCCCAAAGCAAAGGGGGAAGAGGTTTCGAAAGGCCTTGCCGCATTCGGGGGGAGTGCTGCTCTTAAAAACGAGATCCTCGGGGTTAAGAGTTCCCTCAAGGATTTGGAAACGAGCCTAAATGAACTTAGAGACGAAACGGACACGAGGATAACGAGGATAAAGGAGCAGGTAAAGGCTCTTGAGAAGATCCCCGTGATAGAGGAGAAACTTGAGGGATTGATGGAGAGCATGAGCCCGGGAAACATAGAGAAATTGAAGAAATTCGTCTTCTCCGCGGATGAGATAACAAGCGAGGTAATACCGAATGAGATAGAAAAGAAGGTTACGAAAGAATTGACGCCTGTATTCAACGACATAAAGGACGTGAGGGATGATATAGAGAAAGTGAGCGAGAACGTAAAGACCATATTCAACGATATAAATTACTTCAAAGGCGAAATCAAAACTCTCTATAAATTGGGGGACTACATTTCACAACTCCAGAAAGAGAACGAAAAGATACGCGAGAATGTGAACGGGAAGGAAGCGAATCTTTTAGGAATGGTTGACGGGCTCGAGGGGTTGATAAAGAAAAAGACAGATCTGATGTACGATAAAATAGGGGAATTTGAGAAACTATTCACGGAGAAACTCGAGAGCGGGGTTAAGGAATGCTTTGATGATCTGACTGAATCAAAGTTCCTTGAACTGGAGGACAGGACGGAAAAGAATCTTGCTGTTTCAAGGGCGAAGGTCAACGATATGCTTTCGAAGTTCGTTCAGTTCCAGAATGTCGTGAACCCCACGATTTCATTAGTTAAGGAAGAAATCGAAAAACTCAACACGAAACTTGATAATCTGAAAGGGAGTCAGGCGGATCTCGAGGAGGAGATGGAGGAAACGGTAAAGGAGACATTCTCTGATCTTGCCGAGTCAAGAATAGATCAAATCAAGGAGGAAACAACGAAGTTTTCCGAGAGTGTGAACGACAGGCTTGATGATTTCGAGTCAGAGTTCGTTCAGTTCCAGAATGTCATCAACCCCACGCTTAACCTTCTGAAGAACGACCTTTCGAAAGTTGACAACAAGATCGAAAAACTGGACACCAAGCATGAGGATATGAAGGGGGACGTGAAAGATCTTGAAACCCTCAGGAAGGCGATAGGTTCCATAAAAGAAGGGACGAATTCATTAGGGAGCAAGCAGAAGGACATGGACAGAAGGATCTTGATTCTGGGGAGCAAACTCGGGGAAATCGGAGAGGAATTCAACAACGTTGTCAAACAAAGTCTTATCGACAGGGAAAAACTGGGGAAAGAATCAAAGAGGCAGAAAGAAAGGATAAATATACTTCTCAAAGAGTTGAAGGGTTCATGAGCGAGCTTACAGAACTCGAGGAGGGACTGAAGAAGCTTAAAGAGGACAATCTCGAGGGGAAAAAGCTGATTTCTAGGCTCAAAGGGGAGAAGAAATACCTTGACCAGAGGAACAAATTTTTAATAGAAAAGCTTAAACAGGCAGGCGTTCTATACGAGGAAGCAGGGAAAAGGGTGATGGATTTCGTAAACGAGAATATAAAGCCCCTGAAAGCGAAGTTCGCTGAGTTCGATTCCAGGCTTTCGGAAATCAAGGAGTATGATAAATCGATCAGTTCTGCCCTCGAGAGGATCGAGGATTTCAATGAGGTGATAAATAATTTCAAGGATGAATTGTTAAAAACCCAGGAGAAGGAAGCGACGATTTCTGCGAATCTCAAAGAGCTGGGGAAAAAGACTTTCGAAAATTCGAAGAGGATATCCACTGTCCAGACATTCGGGTCGGAGGAGCTCGCGGAAAAGGTTGAGGAGATAAAGGCGAGGTTCGGGGAAGATGTGAATGAACTGGAAGACGAGTTCAACGTGTTCAAGATGGGCGTGGGGAACACGGTTGATGATTTCAGAAAAGAGTTCGAGAGGGAGGCGGAATCCTTAAGAAGGGAGCTGGAAAAGGTTGACCTGGGGAAAGCGAGGGAGCTTGACGATTCAATGGGGAAGATAGCGGAGGATTTGAACAAAACAAAGGAAGACTTCTCGAAATCGATGGTTTCGCTTGAGAAAGCTATCGAAAGACTTGATCTTAAAAAAACTAAAGAGGTTGACAAATCAATCGAAATGGTGATAACGAACCTCGATGAAAGGTTCAGAGGCTTTACTGGAGAGCTAGACAAGCGTGTGGAAGCGGCGGAAAACGAGTTGAACGATTTCAGGGTGGAACTCGAAAAATCGCTCGGGGATGTGAAGACCGAAACGAGGGATTTTATTGATTCAAAATCCAAAGAATTGGACTCCCTTCTTGATGGACTGAGGAAGAGGATTGATGAACAAATCCAGAATTCGATGTCAGAATGGAACGAAAACATAGAGGGTGTGAAATCCGATCTGATGAGGATGAAGGAGGAAATGGAAAAACTTATCGGGTCAATAAACAGGAAGGTTGAGATAGGTGAGGAGAGAAGGGAGAAAAGGATGGGAAGCACGCTCTCCGAAATGCATGCCTCCATCTCAGAGAGACTCGATGATATTTCAGGGGAGGTTGAGGGCAGAATCGGGGAGGTACAGGAGAATTTCGAGGCTGCGAAATCTGATCTTGCAAAAACGGTAGATTCATTGAGAGATGTTGTGGAGAGGGGAGAAACTGAGAAGAGGGAGGAAATAGACAAGATCGTGAAGGGATTCCTGGCGGCGAAAGGCGAGGTGGATGAGAAGATAAAAGTGGTTTCAAAGGAAATCGCGGAGTTCTCGATGACTTCGGAGGCCCTCCGCAAGCAGATCCTTAAGGAGAGTCTCGCGGGCGTTCAGAATGAGGTGAAGGGGATAGTCGAGGACATGGGGAAGAAATTTGAAAATATTGAAGAGAGCATGATCGAAAAGATAATATCAGTCGAAAACTCCATGGATGAGATTAGGGCGAATCTGCAGGGTATTGTAAATTCCTTGTCTGCTGATTTTGACAATAAAATGGGTTCTCTGAGAAAGGAATTCGAGAGAAGGGATTTGAAAAGGGATAAGGGGTCTGAAAAATTCTCGGAATCTTTACGAAAGAATCTCGATGAAAGGTTTGGGATGTTGACAGAAGACCTTGACGGCAGGGTTAGGGGTATGGGCGAGGAAATCGGTTCCCTGAGAAAGGATATGGACAACTTCACTGTTGACCTGAAGGACAAGTTCGATGAGATCATAAAGGGAAAATCGAAGGAGTTCGGGGAGATGGTTAATTCACTTGTTGAGGATACGGAAAACATGGAGAAGGGCGTGAACAGCGTGATAAACACTTTCAAAAAGGATATTGAAGCCAATGAAATGCAAAGGAGGGAGGAAATAGACAAAATAATAAAGGAATTTGTCACGCAAAAGGGCGAGGTGGATGAGAAAATCCAGCAGCTGGATTCAGAGATATCGGAATTCTCCGGGATCTCCGAGACCCTCCGAAAGGAAATACTGAAGGAGAGTATTGAAGGCGTGAAAGGAGAAGTTGAAGGCATAGCGGAGGGGATTGAAGAGAAATTCGAAAGCGCAAAGGGGGATATGGAAAACAGGGTAAATGAACTCATGGAAAATGCTGATAACAGGATAGGGGGGATGGAAACTGATCTGAATGGTTTCAAGGTTGAGCTTGAGAGAACGATCGGGAAGCTCAGGGAGGATGTGGATAAGGTTACGGGAGAGAAAACAGAAGAGATGGACGGGGTTGTTGAAAGGGCGAAGGGAGATGTCGAGGAGAAGTTGAAATCCTTCACCTCGGAATTCTCGGAAAATGTTGAGATGGTGAAGAACGATCTTGTTTCCGCAAAGGGCGATTTCGAAAGGAGTCTCGCCTCTTTGAAAAAGGAGTTCGGAGAGGGCGAAACGAAAAGGGAGGGAAAGGTTGAAAAAACCAGGGAAACCCTTGGGAAAGAAGCCATGGAGAGGTTTGATGATTTTGTTGGAAGAATAGAGGAGAGGATAGGGGTCGCGGAAAGTGAAGTCGAATCGTTGAAAAGCGAAATGGGCGATGTCCTTGAGAAACTCAGGGTGAAATTCGAGGAGATGACAGACAAGAAATCAAGGGATTTCGAGAACGTCACGAAGGAGTTCGCTGACGAATCAGAAAAAGCGAAGAAGGACATGGAATCGCTCATCGCGGGCATGGAAACCAGATTCCAGGCAGGCGAAAAAGAAAGGGGGGAAGAGGCGGAGAAAATCCTGAAGGAACTGATGGTTGAAAAAGGAAAGGTGGAAAAAAGTCTGAAGGAAGTTGATAAGGATATGGAGAAGTTTTCCGAGATCAGGGATGACCTGAAGAACGAGATAATGAAGGAGAACGAAACCATGATTGATAACAGGTTTTCCTTGCTTTCCGGGGATGCGAAAACGCGAATTTCCGATGCGAGGAAATCCCTTAAAGAGGAAATGAAAGAAATGGAATCGGCCTCGGCGAACCTTGAAGACAGGCTGAGTAAAATGAGCGATAAAATACAAACGGCTAAGGATCAGATACTGGAAATGAAGAGGTCAAGGGACCTCGTGTTGGGTGACGTGAAATCTTTGAACAAGACAGTGGAAGATAATGTTGATTCGAAGCTCAAGAATTTCATGAAAGACCTTGAGAAACAGATGAAAACTCAGGAAAGGCTTTGGGAATCGAG
>JAGMCY010000178.1 GCA_023128965.1 Candidatus Aenigmatarchaeota archaeon
GTTTTCCTTATGTCGTCGACTATTTTATTCATCGCTTCTTTAGACATTGCTATGCTCTTAGCTCCCGTGCAGACGATCTTTCCTGAAGAGAAAATGAGCGCCGCCGCCCGTGGGTCCTTTATCCTGTAGACAAGGCCGGGGAACTGCTCGGGCTCGTATTCCGTGTTCTCCATCTTCTCCACGAGCTTGTTGAGCACGATCCTCCTGCCCAGGACAGCAAAAGATACGACATTCTCAACCTTTATATGAAACTCAACCACAATAACACCCTTATAGAATATATGTATATCATAGCGGCTTAATTAGTTTTCGCAAGTCATTCTATAAGAAGAGGTTAACCTCCAACTGTAAAATTTTAATTTTTCTTATGAATCTCGATCTTTCCGGTTCTTGATTAAATAATCTCCCCGTACCCCACAAGCCTCCACCTGCCGGAGAAGAGTTTGGAGATCGCAACCCTCTCGCCCTTGTCCGCGCATACGGGGCTTTTGAGGTGAATATCGATTTCCCCCGGTCTTCCTGAAGTGACGGAACCCGTGGTTCTCATGGTTCCCGCCGTCAGCATGAGGATTTCGCTAGTTTTTATCTCCCCCACGCCCAAGTCTTCCTTCACCCCCACAACCATTTTAAGCAGGTTTATTTTCAATTTTATGTTCCCTGAAGCCGGCGGGAGCTTCCCTGCCAGGCTCGCCACGCTGCCTGAAAGGGAATCCGATTTAGTGAGATATGGATCGAGCGTGGTGGAAAGCCCTATCAATCCTCCCGGATCGATCTCCTTCAGATCCTTGCCCGCTTTCTGCAGACCCGTTATCTTCGTTTTGACGGGCTCGTATCTTTCCTTGGTCTTTACGCCGGGCTTTATCTCAATCTCATCCCCTACACTAAGCCTGCCCTGCACGAGCGACCCACCGATAACGCCACCTCTCAGCTTCTCGATTTCGACACCAGGCTTGTTCACGTCAAAGGACCTCGCCACCAGGAACTTGGGAATCTTTTTCGGGTCGCGTTTCGGGGGCTTCATCACGTTTTCGATAGTTTCGAGTAAAACGTTAAGATTCACCCTCTGCAGGGCGGATATCGGGATGATCGGGGCGTTTTCAGCGATCGTCCCCTTCAAAAAATTCTTTATCTGCTTGTGATTTTCGAGGGCTTGCTCCTTCGAAACGAGGTCTATCTTTGTCTGGACGACTATTAGCTTTCGAATTCCCGCTATGTCTATCGCCGTCAAATGTTCGGATGTCTGCGGTTGAGGGCATTCCTCGCTGGCTGTGATAGTCAGAATCGCGCCGTCCATTAAAGATGCTCCTGAAAGGACGGTTGCCATCAGGGTTTCGTGACCCGGGGCATCAACAAAAGAGACCGTTCGCAAAGGCTTGCATTTCGAGAAGCAGTTTATGCACTTCTCAGTCGTTGAATAACATTTCGCTCCTTTACACTTCGGGCATTTGTATATCGTCATGTCAGCGTAACCGAGCCTGATCGATATCCCCCTCTTGATCTCTTCCGAATGCGTATCCGTCCACTTCCCAGTCAGGGCCTCGGTGAGCGTGGTCTTTCCGTGATCCACGTGTCCTATCATCCCTATGTTAAACTCTGGAATCAGTCTTTTGTCAACTTTCTCCGCTATTTGAACCACCTTAGATATCTTGATTATGTGTGTTTTAATTTAAAAGAATTAGCCTGTAACTCTTATGGTCAGCCTTAATGGACTTGACCAGAGATTCTGGCTGTTTCTCCCGCATTCGCCTAAACCCTCGCTAGTTTCACCGTAACAGGCGTAGGCATTGAAAACGTATTCCCCTTCGGGAGCGTCTGAAGGGACGGACACGACCGAATCTTTGAAAAGTGTCTCATTCGGAGCCAAAAGAATGGTATCCTTTTCAAACAAGACCCATTTGCTGATTTCTTCCAAAGGTTTCCCCGTATCTGTTTGAACTGCCTTAATGTTGAAATTGTAATAGAGGTCTCGCTCGCCTTCATAGTCGTTCATTACTGTGAGCAGGACTGCGATCATACCACCGGGAGGGAGAGTGTACTGAGCAGGTTTCATGTAAAACTCACCGCTGATACCGATGCCTGCTGAAGAGTTTGTTCCTGGATTCAGCCGGGCATACACGAAAACTAGATAGACGGCAATAATCAAAATGATTACTCCAATGACAGACAATAATTTCCTGTTCATCATAATAATCTCTTTTCACGTTTCTTATTTATAACATTTTATCCCTTAAAATTCTTAAAACATGAACTCATATTCTATTAATGATAACGCGGATAAAGCTCAAGAACTGGAAGTCACATCTTGATTCCGAATTCTCTTTTTCGAAAAGCGTTAATGCCCTGATAGGAATAATGGGCAGCGGTAAGACTAGCGTCATGCAGGCGATCGCATTCGCTTTATTCGGGACATTCTCGGGGTTAAGCTCCAGGAGACTCGGCTTGGATGATCTGATAATGAAGAAACCTCATTCGAAGGATTTCGCTTCCGTTGAGATTGAATTCGCGGTGGACGGGAAGAATTACGTTGTTAAGAGGACGATAGAAAAAGGGAAAGGAACGACTTCCGCTGAAATCCGGGAGGGAGAAAAATTGCTCGAGGTGAACCCGCAGGGCGTTACCAGGGAGGTTCAGCGAATCCTCCAGATGGATTACGATCTGTTTCAGAGAGCTGTCTATTCCGAGCAGAACGCGCTCGATTACTTCCTGCAGATCCCGAAAGGGAAAAGAATGCAGCAGATCGATTCCATGCTCAAGCTCGACCGCTACGAAAAGGCGAGGGAATCGGCGGTTTCCATTCGAAACAAAATATTCGAGAGGAGGAAGGAGAGGCTGAGGATTATAGAGGATTTGAAAGAGAGGAAGTTCGACCAGAGGATATCCGACCTGAATATAGAAATTGCGGGGAAGCAGGAAGAAGCCGGTTTACTCGAGGAAAAAGTTTTGAAGGTTGAGGTAAAGAGGAGGAAGCTCTCGGAGAAGGTCGTGAGTTACGAGGGAGACCATGAACTTTTTAACGAGGTTGCGAAAAAAACCGAATCCCTTGTTTCAAGGGTCTCGGAGATGGAGAGGCAGATCAAGAGCAAGAGGTTGAAGTTAAAAGGTATGAAAATCAGCAAGGAGATTCTGGGGAAACTGACCAAGGAAATCGTGAGCCTCGAGGTCAAAATCGAGGAAAGGGAGAACGAAGTCCGAATTCTGAGGGAGAGGGTTTCATCGAAGAACAGCAGGATCCTGTTCCTCCGCGACCAGATAAAGGAGTCGAAACTCAGGCTTTCCGAGAGCAAGGAAAAAGAGATGGGAATGAAAAAGCTCGAAAAACTCTTGGGGGAAAACCCGGAGAAAAATTTGGGAGAAATGCTTGACAACCTCGAGACCGCGAAAAAGAAGCTCTATTCGCTGGAGGCGAGAAAGAAAGAAATTGAAAGGGGCCTGACCGAATTGGAGGGTGCCGGGGAGAAGTGCCCTGTATGCGAATCGAAGCTGACAAAGACGAGGAAGAGCGAATTGATAGAGCACAGGCTTGTGCATATGGGTGAGATCGAGGTCAAGGCAAGGGAAGCAGAAGAAAAGATTTCGAAGGAAACCAGGAAAATCGATACCTTCAGGGAGAGTGTCAAAAAATACAATGAGATAAAGAGAGATCTGAAGGACATAGTTCCACTTAAAGAGAAGATAAAGGAGAACGAAGGGAAGATAGCGCTCGTGAGGAAAGAGGTCGGGAAAATCGTTTCTGAAATCCGGAAGAAGGAGAAGGAGGAAAAGAACCTCAGGAAAACCCTCGAAGGGTTGAGTGTGAAGAAAGGCAGGACTGAAGATCTTCTCGGGGAGAAGGAGGAACTCGAGAATCTGAGAGGGGAGAAAGGGGGTCTGGAAAAGCAAATGAAGGGATTGAAAACCCAGATGAGGATTCTGGAAAGGAAGTTGAAGGGGATGGACATAAAATCCCTGAGGATCGAACTGCAGGAGGCGGTCGGACTCTCGAGGGGAATGGAGATCAAGCTGAAGGATCTGGAGGAAATCCTGAAAGACAAGGTTTCAATACTCAAAGAATTTGAGGAGCAGAGGGATACGTTTCTCAAATACAAGGAAGAGGTTTCGAAATACGAGAAGGTGATAGAGTCCATGGACATTTTCGTTTCCGTCCTTCGAAATACCCAGAACCAGCTCAGGGACGAATTTCTCAAGACCGTGAATTACATAATGAACGAGATCTGGGGCGAACTCTATCCTTACAGGGATTTCTCGGAGATACGCATTCTGGTTGAAAAGGACTATGTCCTGCAACTGAAAGGAACGATGGGATGGGTTAATGTTGATCTGGTTTCTGGAGGCGAACGCTCTCTCGCTTCGCTGGCGCTGAGAATCGCTTTCTCGCTTGCCTTCACCCCGAACCTCCGCTGGCTGATTTTGGACGAGCCCACGCACAACCTGGATGCGAACGCGATCGAGCACTTTGGCAGCGTGCTCAGGGACAGGATGGAGAGCATAATAGACCAGGTTTTCCTGATCACGCACGAGGAACGCCTCTCGGATTACGTAACGGGGTCGATCTACAAGCTGGAGAGGGATAAGGAAGTGGACGGGGTAACGAAGATACTGGCAAGTTGAAATTTATTATAGAAAAACCAATAATTAAAACAGAGGTTCATGAAATTCAGGATTCTCGCAGTTTTTGTGGTCGTTTTCGTATTCCTGTCTGTCTCTTCCTTTTCCCAGGAAGGGGGTATGGGTGTAA
>JAGMCY010000179.1 GCA_023128965.1 Candidatus Aenigmatarchaeota archaeon
TGGATTGTAGCGAAACCCATAGCGAAAAAGGTTTGCGATAAAAGGAAAAAACCGGTGGTGTGCATCGCGGGAATTCATGTTGACAATGCAACAAAGGAAGAGATAAAATTGCTTAAAGAAAACTGTAAAAAGATAGAAAATAAAATCTAACGAAATGGAGGGATAATATGGAATTAACAGAAGAGCAGAAGGATATGCTTGAAGGAAAGAATGGGAACGCTGTTAAGAAGTCCATGTCAATACTCGTAGCGCTGGGGGAAATATACGGGGCGAAAGGGCTCATACCCGTCACCAGCGTTCAGATCTCAGGGGTCAGTTATGATAATCTCGGGGATGCAGGTCTCGAATTCTTGGATGAAATGGCGAAGGATGGTAAAATAAGGGTCAAAACCACCCTGAATCCCGCGGGCATGGATATGGAGAACTGGGAAGCCCTAGGGATAGACCCTGAGTTCGCTAGAAAGCAGAAGCTAGTTATAGAGGCCTTTGAAAAGATGGGAGTGGAAGCCACGTGTACGTGCACACCATACTTTATCGGTAACAAGCCGGACTTCGGGGATCACATCGCATGGGGCGAGAGTTCCGCTGTCACGTATGCGAATTCCGTCTTAGGAGCGAAAACCAACAAGGAAGGCGGTCCAAGCAGCATAGCTTCCGCTCTTACGGGGTTTACAGCGGAATACGGGCTTCACCTGGATGAAAACAGGCAGGCGCATTTCGTTGCGGAGGTTAAAGCTAAGGTGGACAACCCCATGCTGTTCGGAGCGCTAGGGAATGTAATAGGAAGGATAGCAAAGGGAAGAATACCGTTAATAACCGGGATAAAGAAGGCAACGACTGAGGATTTGAAAGGATTATCAGCCTCTATCGTAACTTATGGGGGAGCCCCCATGTTCCACATAGAGGGGATCACTCCTAACAAAACGAGCGTTCCGGAAGAGAGAGTTGTGGTTGATAAGGAGGATATTGACAACGCTGTCAAAGGGATGAATGATGCGGAGGATGCGGAATTCATTTTCATTGGCTGTCCACACTGCTCGATTGAGGAACTCAAGAAAATTTCTGAACTTCTGGATGGCAAGATAGTTAAGAAAGAACTGTGGATAGGGGTCGCAAGGCCAATAAAGAAGATCGCCGATAAAAGGGGTTATTCAAAAATAATAGAGGTATCAGGAGCGAAACTCGCTTGCGATACGTGTCATGTCGTAGCCCCTCTAAAAGGAAGGTTCCATTCAATAGCTACGAATTCAGCAAAAGGCATATTCTACGGAAGGGGTAAAAACAACTTCAAAACCATATTCAGGACAATGGAAGATTGTATAAAACTGGCGGTGGGAGAATGAAAGGAAGGAAGATATTCGGGGGCAAGGCGGAAGGAGAAGCACTGGTTTCCACAGAGGGAATTTCTTTTTATGGAGGAGTTGATCCGGATACAGGGGTTGTGACGGAAAAGGGTCACCCACTGGAAGGCCAGAGTGTAAGCGGGAAGGTATTGATTTTTCCTGTGGGTAAAGGTTCGACAGTGGGATCCTACACAATTTACAGGTTGAAGAAAAATGGGAAGGCCCCACTTGCAATAATCAACAGGGAATGTGAAACCGTCGTAGCCGTGGGAGCCATAATTTCCGAAATCCCCTGCGTGGACCAGATCGACACAGACAAGATAAAAACAGGGGATAAGCTCAGGGTAAACGCGGATGAAGGGATAGTGGAGCATGCCTGAAAGAATTATTGTTGGGATCTCCGGGAGTTCTGGTTCTGTCCTAGGCGTACGTTTTCTGGAAGTTCTGAAAAAGATGGGAATAGAAACCCATTTGATAATAACAGGAACCGCGAAAAAACTGATCGAGCACGAAACCTCATATAAGGTCAAGGATGTCGAGAAGCTCGCTTCGAAGATTTATGACAACAGCGACTTTTTCGCAAAGATCGCCTCCGGTTCTTTCCAGACGAAAGGGATGGTGGTGATACCCTGCAGCATGAAAACGCTCGGGGGGATAGCATCCGGCTATTCGGATAATCTTTTGTTGCGAGCGGCTGATGTTTGTTTGAAGGAGAGGAGGAATCTCGTCCTCGTCACTAGGGAAACCCCGCTGAGCCTGATACATGTAGAGAACATGCGGAAGGTCACGCTTGCAGGGGGACTGATCCTCCCGCCTGTCCTGTCAATGTATTCCAAACCGAAAAGAATCGAAGAGATGGTTGATCACATAATAGGGAAGGTTCTGGATTCGCTGGGTATAGAAAACAAGGTTTACAAGAGGTGGAGCTAGATTTTTCCTTTCTCCTCGGTGAAGTATTTTTCGAATTTCTCGAGGTTTTCGCTTCCGGTTTCCGATTTGAGTTTTTCGAATTTCTCCCGGAACTTTTCTATGTTTCCTGTACTCAGCATTTCGTAAACCCCCTCAACATCCTGTTCTATGAGTTTCAGAATTAGGAAGTAATCCTTGCTTTCATTGGCGAGTTCGGAGAGCTTGGAAAATCCATGGAAGACGAGGGAGTTTCGGGCGTGTTCGAGGTCCGGGATTTCGAGAGTCCTCCTGAAAAAGCTTTCTGGCGAAATCCTATGGTAGGCGTTCAGAGAAATTAAGCATAGGGTTTCGGGGTCCATAGATTTAGTTTGTTTTAAATTTAAATAAGGTTTCCATATTGTTTTTATTATGATAGGAAGGATAGCATCGAGGGGCATAAACGACATAGAGAAGCGTTTTAAAAAAATCAAATTGCTGTTCATACGCAAAGAATGGACAGACGTGGATGAGATGTTCTTCTCTTTTGAACCGCTTCCGATGAGGGGAAAGGAATACTGGTTCTTACTTTTCACCTCACCCGAATCGAAAAACGGAATGCAGTTCATGGTAACATTCGGAAGATACAACATGAAAAAAATATCAATTAACGGAAAGACAATTTCTAAAAAACAGTTTGATGACAACAGCTGGAGATGCGCACTGTCTGCATGGTATTACAACGGCAAACTGAACAAAATACCAACATTCGCTTCAAAAGTAAAAATCGAAAACAACGAAATCCACGCAACGGGTAAAAAATTCGATTTTGCCTTTTCCGGCAAATATCCCGAATACAAATTGAATTTTTCTGAAAGCGGAAAGGAGATATGCAACCTAAAATTTAGCGAGGCAAAAAACGATAGGAAATATCTTGTCTCGGAATATTTCCGAGGGGGACTTGGTTTTGGCAACATAAACCTCTATCTTGACTTTAAAGGAAAGCTCGATGGTTCTGATTTTAAGGGGCGTTGCTATGTGCAGAAAGTCGTTATAACAGCGCCCATACCAAACGTGCCATGGAACTGGGGAAGGATTTGTTTCAAAGACGGGTCACTTTTTGAATTTTTACAGCCATACATAGCTTTGACAAAATTCAAACGCAAATTTTCCGAATCTGCGCGTTTTTATGATGCAAAAACCGACAAAGTGCACACTTTCGACAAAGTCGATGTTCTCAAATTTGGCCGTAGAAAAACACAATTCCTCGTGCACGCAAAGTCTGAAACAGAAGAAGTTACTATGATGGCCGGGACATGTGGTTTAAAGAAATTCAAAATAGGTTCAATCGGCGCATTGGCTTATGACGAGCATCTTGTTAACGTGAGCAGTTTTTCATTCGAATGTATGAAAAAACACATTTCTCTGGATGACCTGGGAAACGGCGTAGGGCTTTTAGAAGACGGCCATGGCTACGTGGTTTAATCGGAATAAAACGAAAAAGGACAGCCGCTCTTTTTTAAATAAAGTTTACAAATTGTTTTTATTATGAAAAGACTCGTGTTCGTAAAGCTCGGGGGATCGCTGATAACGGACAAATCGAAGCCTTACACCACGAGGGATGGTGTGATAAAACGGCTCTGTAAAGAGATACATGAAGGTAGGGAAGGGAAGCCCTTATTGATAGGTCACGGAGGGGGGAGTTTCCCTCACGTATCAGCGAGCAGGTACGAAACCCATAAGGGCGTGATAAATGAGAAGAGCTGGGAAGGTTTTGTCAAGGTCCAGAACGATGCGGCAACATTGAACAGGATAGTTGTTTCTTCGCTCATCGAGGCAGGAGAGAACGCGATCTCGATCCAGCCCTCGGCTTCCTGCATCGCCAGGAACGACAGCATAATCGAGTGGTACACGAAACCGATCGAAACTTCGCTGTCCAAGGGTTTGATACCAGTCCCTTACGGAGACGTGTGTATCGATGAGAAAAAGGGATGCTGCATAATCTCGACAGAGGAGATATTCAGGTTTCTCGCGAAGAAATTGAAACCTGAAAGGATAATAATGGTGGGGAAGACGGATGGTGTTCTGGATTCCAAAGGAGAAACCACAAAGGAGATAACAAAAGACAACTACGAGGGAATAAAGAAGGATGTTCTTTCCTCGGACGGGGTTGCGGACGTCACGGGCGGTATGGTCCTGAAGGTGGAGAAAGCGCTTGATATGGGGGTAGAAATCGAGATAATAAACGGGTTGAAAGCGGGTTTGTTTAAGCGCTCACTTCTTGGAGAAAGAGGGCTGGGGACCATAATAAGGGGATAAAGGAAGGGGATACTATGTCTGAGCTAACCAAATCCAGGAAAGATGATCACATAAGGATATGTCTGGAGAAGGACGTGGAATTCATTAAATCTAACGGTTTCGAGCATGTGGAACTAGAACATAAGGCTTTGCCAGAGATTGATAAGGAAGAGATAGATCTGTCCACGAAGTTTCTGGGGAAGAAATTCGAATCCCCGCTTTTCATCGAGGCCATGACTGGAGGGACTAAAAAGGGCGAGAAAATCAACAAGAATCTCGCGAAGGCAGCCGAGTCGTTAGGGATAGGGATGGGTGTTGGATCGCAAAGGGCGATGCTGGAGGATCCGAAACTCGTTCGCACATATTTCGTCCGGGATGTTGGTCCGAGCATCTTCCTTCTCGGGAACATAGGGGCAGTCCAGCTAGGGCAGTACGATATAGAGAAGATAATCTCGCTCGTGGGCTCCATAAAGGCGGATGGTCTGGCAATTCACCTGAACGTGGCGCAGGAACTCGCTCAGCAGGAAGGTGATAAATCCTGGAAAGGCGTTTTTAACGATATAAAGTATCTCTGTAAAAAGGCGGAGTTCCCTGTGATTGCGAAGGAAACGGGCTGCGGGATTTCAGGGAAGTTATCGAAAGATCTGGTTCGGGCAGGGGTGAAGGCTATCGATATCGCTGGCGCCGGAGGGACCTCCTGGGTTAAGGTGGATGCGTACCGGACGGAGGAGGACGTATCGCACATAGAGGAGTGGGGTATCCCAACGGCTGAAGCGTTAAAAGACGTGGTGGGAAAAACGAAAATCCCAATCATAGCGTCGGGAGGGATAAGGACAGGGGTCGAAGTTGCGAAGGCGATCGCGATGGGCGCGGATCTCGCTGGGTTAGCTCTCCCTTTACTGAAGCCAGCAACCGAATCACCGGGATCCGTTAGAAAACATCTGGAAAAGATGATATCCCAGTTAAAAGACGCGATGTTCATGGTCGGGGCAAGGAATTTGAATGAACTGAAAAAAACCCGAGTGATTTACGCATGATCAAGTTTTAACGAACCTGTATCTCTTCGGGGTAAATCGTCCGTTCGCTCCCGAGTATCCGCATTTATGGCAGACGAGCTTGTAGAGGATTTTTCTCCCCCTGAGGTTTTTCATGTAGACCTTCCGAAGACCGGAGAAACATGAAGGGCACTTCTTCGTTCTCTTCCCCTTCCTCGTTTCGATAACGAGTTTCATAGCAGGCATTTTTATGAATATGTTCCTCAGTCTCTTGCCGGAAATAACGAGCCTGGAATCAACCATCTTCAATCGCATGTTCACCAGGTCCGTGAACTCCCTCAGGGATTCGATCTCCCTGTTCTTCTGCATAACCTCTTTTATAACGAAATTAACCACATCCCTTTTCGGGAGCTTCATTCCGGCTTTCATGGTTAAATTTTGAAATCTGGGTTTTTAAGATTTTGAGAACTTGTGGAGATGCGAACGGAGGTTTATTTTACCGTTTTCTACCGTTACCCCGTCTTTTTTAAGAAGTTTTATTTTTGTTTTTGTCCCTCCTTTCGCTGAATATCCTCCAATCGACCCGTCAGACCTCACGACCTTGTAACAGGGGATGTTCACGGGATCGCTGTTCTTTCTCATTAACATACCAACAGTTCGCGGGTGGAGGCCAATGGATTTCGCCAGCTCACCGTAGGTCGTGACCTTACCCTTAGGAATAAGTTTAAGCAGGGAGCAGACCTTATCTTCCATATTTGAACGTATTTTTTGTTAAATTTATATCAGGCTGGTTTTAGCGAATTTGTAGAATTCCAAAATGTTTAAACAAAAAAATGATTTATATACAAAATACACAATAATATATAAACGGATGGGGATAAAATATAGTTTTAGTGAACTCCTTTCGTTTATAAGGATCGAGAACGGGTTATTTACGAGTGGTGTAGCGATTTCTGGTTACCTAATTTTCAACCAATTGAGTTCAAATATATTACCTCTTTTTTTCGCCATGTTCTTTGGAACAGGAGCGAGCTATGCCTACAACTATTTGAAAGACAGGAGAGAAGATATTATCAACAAAAACAGACTGAATAAATTCGTTCTGGAAGGGGGGAAGGGGATGTTTATAGTGGTATCTTTATACTTTCTGGGCTTCATTTCGTCCCTTTCGTTTTCCTTATTTTCCTGGATAACGTATATGTTTTTGATAGTGATAAGTGTTCTTTATTCGGGATGGATCAGGATAAAGGAGAAGTTCCTGATAAAGAATTTAAATACAGGACTCGGCATTTCGCTATCTTTTATGGTAGGTGCGATGGTGAGCGGTTTCGTTTACGAAGTCATGTTTTCTTATGCCCTGATTGTTTTCATGCTCGGTTTCGCCGCTAACATACTCGGAGACATCAGGGGATATAAGGGGGATAGATCAATAGGGATGCTCACGCTTCCAATGTTGTTTGGTTTTGAGAAGACAAAGGGGATAATATATTCAATAATCTCGTTCATCTCAATTTCAGTTTTGTTCTTAAACTACATCGCCTTCTATCCACTCATCCCGTTCA
>JAGMCY010000018.1 GCA_023128965.1 Candidatus Aenigmatarchaeota archaeon
TTTTGTTGTTATCTCCAAAAACTTCGGAAAGTACTTGCTTGATTTCATTTGCCTATTTTGGTTTTCGGATATTTATAGTTTTTAATTCTTCTTGGCAAAGATTAACCATGATGGAATTCGAGAGGGATTTTGAGCTGGAGATAGGCTCGAGCATGGTTAAACGGAAGAGCAACAAGTTCATGCTTATTTGGAAAATCCAGGGAGACGAAGTTACCGGTGGTGTGGCGGGTTCCCCCCTGAAATACAAGAATCTCGTGATATTCGGTTGCGGTGACCATTACCTCTACGCAGTGGATATCAACACCGGAAAAATGGTCTGGAGATTCAAGGCAAGCCAATTATTTATTGATGCGAGACCCTCGGAAGAGAACGGGATAATATACATAGGATCTTATGACGGGAATGTTTATGCGATAGACTCCAAGAATGGAAAGGAAGTATGGCGTTTCAAAACAGGAGGGATAGTTTACGCATCATGTATCGTGGAAGGAGGAAAAGTTTACTTTGGCTCGGAAGATTCGTATGTTTATGCTGTTGACTCAAAAACAGGCAAAGAAATCTGGAGGTTCAGGACAGGAGCGGAAGTTGGTTCAGCCGCAACTGTTTACAATGGGTTGCTGTACATAGGGAGTTACGACCAGAATCTTTACGCCCTTGATCCGGAAACGGGCAAGGAGATATGGCGTTTAAAAGTAGGAGGCAACATATCCAACCCGCTTCCGCATATCGCAGAGAACAATATTCTGTACATTGGCTGCATAGACGGGAATGTTTATGCGGTAGACCTTGAAAACAGAAGAGAGAAGTGGAGATTCCGGACAGGAGGCTGGATACTTGGAGTTCCAAAACCCGTCGGAGATTTTATTTACATTGTCTCGAGTGACGGTAACATTTACTGCTTGGATAAGGAAGGTCACCAAGTATGGAGGTTTATGACAGATGCTTACATGGACGGTTCTACCGAGGTTCTGGTCCATAATGGTATTGTTTATTACGGCTCCTCCAATGGGAACTTTTACGCCCTTGATGCAAGAACAGGGAAGGAATTATGGAGATTCCGAACGGATGG
>JAGMCY010000180.1 GCA_023128965.1 Candidatus Aenigmatarchaeota archaeon
TTAACCCCTATTACTTTCGATTCCCCTTCCTCCATCGAAATCCCATAGACTATTTCAGCTGCCTTTACCATCTCATTGTTGTGTGAAATTATTATGAACTGGACGTCTTTTGATTGCTTCTTTATCAGGTCAACAACCCTCATCGTGTTCGGCTTGTCCAGGGCAGCATCTATTTCATCGAGAACGTAGAAAGGCGAGGGCTTGTATCTCTGAATCGTGAAGAGGAAGGCAAGCGCAGTCAGAACCTTTTCCCCTCCTGACATCGCGTCTATGTAGAGAAGCTTCTTACCCGGCGGCTGCGCGGATATCAACAAACCTGAATTTATGTCTTCAGGGGTTTCCAACCCCAAGTCCGCCTCCCCCTGAGTGAGTTCGCTGTAAATCTCCTTGAAGAGTTTCGACATCTCCTCCATAGTCAGCATGAAAATCTCGCGCTTCTTGTTCTCTATTTCCGTTATGCTCTTGACGATGGAATCTTTCTCATTCGAGATCTTCTCAACCCTTTCCCTGAACTCCTCGAACTCCTCGTAAAGTATTTCGAACTCCTCTATCGCCTTCATGTTCACGGGTCCCAGAGAGGTGATCCCCTCCAGGATTTCCTTCTCCCTTTCCTTCAGCATCTGCACGCCCTTTTTCTGGTAGAACTCCTTGTTTTCAAGCGAATCCCACTTCTTCTTGTGCTCTTCCCATTGTATTCGAAGGTTGTCGAAGTTCGCCTCGTATTTCGCCTTGTTTATCCTGAACCTGTTGACCTCCTCCTGAAGGTTTGTCATCTTCTCGTAAAACCCCCTCCTCTTTTCGCCTAGGGTATCGATTTCTCCTTTCACATTCTTCCTTTTCTTCTCGAAATCGAACGTTTCGAAATCCTTAACCCCCTTCCTCATTTCCTTTAACCTTTCCTCCAGTTCCCCGATTTCCAGCTTAAGGACGTGGTTCTCCTCCTCGAGCTTTTCCTTCTCCTTGTTATATTTCGAGACCTCGGGTTTCGCCTGCTTGATGTAATAACCCCCGAACACAGCTCCGGAGGTTTCGAAAACATCCCCGTCCAGCGTAACCATGCGGATCCGGTTCTCCTCCGCTATCTTTTTCGCCTTGCCTATGTCGTTAACACACGCGGTTCTCCCGAGAACGTATTCCACTACCGGGATGTGTTCCCTCTCGTGG
>JAGMCY010000181.1 GCA_023128965.1 Candidatus Aenigmatarchaeota archaeon
CTGAAACTGTACATGTTTTACCCTGACAGCCATGAAGAGCTGAAAATACTCAAAAGGAACATACAGCTTTATAAATTCGAGAATTTCGGCTTGAAATCCGTTATCACGCCGCAGGATATCCTCAAGATGCAGGGGGATGTGAAGAAGATATACATGAGCAAGAAAGTCGAACAATACTGCGTTAACCTGGTTGATGCCACGAGGAATCCGAAAAAGTATAAAATCAGACTGGGGAAGTACGTGGAATGGGGCTCTTCCCCGAGGGCATCGATAGGCTTGTTCATAGTTTCAAAAGCGAGAGCGTTCATCCACGGGAAGAATTTCGTGATACCGGATTTCGTGAAGGAGATCGCCCTTCCCATTCTGAGGCACAGGATTATCCTCAACTACGAGGGCCTCGCTGAGGGAATAAAAACGGACGACATAGTGAAGGAGATACTCGGAAAGGTTCCTATCCCATAACCACTTCTTTTACGGGCGCTTCGCTGCTTCAAAGAATCGGTTGGCCAAGAAAATATTCAAATTTAATTAACCAAGACCAATTATAATTTATGAAAACTAAAAAGCTGAGGATTGATGTTGTTTCTCTTCTCCAGAAAATTGAGATAATCCTGAAAATACTCGTAGACACGCAGATCGTAAGTAGATATAGGAGCGTGTTCAAGGGGAGAGGTCTGGAGTTCGAGGATTACAGGGCTTACACGACCCAGGATGATGCGAGCAGGATTGACTGGAAAGCGAGCACACGTGCAAACCAGCTCCTTGTCAAGCTCTTCAGGGAAGAGAGAGAGCTCGATGTCTACATCCTTCTGGATGCGTCCTCTTCGATGATTTTCGGTTCAACCGAAAAGCTGAAACTGGAACATGCAGCGGAGGTAGCGGCGGCTTTCGCTTATACGGTTATAGAGGCCGGGGACAAGGCAGGACTGGTGATGTTCAATGACAAGATTTCTAAGATTGTCCCAGCCTCGGTCGGCAAAAAACATTTTCAAATACTCCTCAGCTCCCTTGTGAATCCGAATTTCTACGGAGGAGGATATAACCTTCAGAAAGCTATGAATTTCATCATGCGTATTTCCAAGAAGAGAGGTCTTGTCATAATCATCTCTGACTTCATAGGTCTGGAAAAAGGATGGGAAAAGGCGTTGAAGCTCTCCACAGTTAAATTCGATGTGATAGGCATCATGGTGAGGGATCCGAGAGACCAGGTCATGCCCAAGGAGGATGTAGGGCAGTTCGTGATCCAGGATGCTTACTCGGAATCCTCGCTCCTCATAGACCCGAAAAAAATAGCCGAGGGATACGCGAAATACGCGAAAAGGGAGGAGGAGGTCTTGAAAAGGGTATTTCTGAATTGCAACGCAGATTTAGTAACCATCTCCACGGATGAATCATTTATCAAGCCACTCATAGAATATTTTATAATGAGGAGGGCACGGGCGTGCAAATTTGGCGTTTAATCAGGAGGTCATGTACATGGAGATAACCTTTGCAAACCCCGTATATCTCTGGTTTCTCGTAGTCATACCGTTGATGGTTCTCGCTCACTTCATAAGCCTCAGATTCACGACAAGGAAGGCCCTCAAGTTCGCGAATTTCCCGGCAATAGAATACGTAACCGGCAAGAGGATTCTCTCCAAGAACTATTTGCTGCTTTTAATGAGACTCGTTACGCTCTTTTTGCTAATACTCGCCGTTTCCGGCGTTGTCCTATGGTATGAAGGGGAGACGAGCGAGACGGATTTCATGCTCGCCATAGACTCCTCGGGGAGCATGCTCGCCAAGGATTATGAACCTAACAGGCTGGAATCAGCAAAGGGCGCTGCCTTGTCGTTTGTGGAATCCCTCCCGGCAAACACGAATGTAGGGGTTCTGTCTTTCGCGGGCGTGAGCTTCATAAGACAGAGACACACGAACGACATGTCAAAGGTCTCGAAAGCCATAGAGAACATCTCGATAGAACTTGTCGGAGGGACAGCGATAGGTTCCGCAATCATATCCTCGGTCAACCTTTTCGCAAGCCCGGAAAACCCGAAGGTTGTCGTTCTCCTCACGGACGGGCAGAACAATGTCGGACCGAGTGTTGAAGAAGCGATAAGTTATGCGAATGAAAACCACGTGACAGTCCACACTATCGGGATAGGGACGAAGGAGGGAGGGGGATTCCCTGAAATGAATCTCACATTCGTATCGAAGCTCGATTCGGAAACACTCAGGATGATAGCGAACCAAACGGACGGGAAGTATTACGAGGCGAGGAATGAGAGCGAACTGTCAGAAATATACGAGGAAATCGCGCTCTTGGGTATCAAAAAGATTTCCCTGGACCTTTCCCTTGTATTCCTCATAACCGCACTGATCCTGTTATTTGCTGAATGGGGCTTGATAAACACAAAATACAGAACGCTTCCTTGATCTATTTTATATTTCACTCATTATCCTGTTGTACAATTTTATGATACGTATGGTTTCGTTGTACAATCCCTTCTTAACCTCAGGCGGAATCTCATCATAGACTTTCCTTATCTTTGAATAAATCCTTTCCGCCTCTTCTAGTTTGTGGTTCGCTATCGCTCTTTCCCCTCCCGATATCAGCCTTTCAAGGGTTTTCGCATCCGCTATGTCCCTGACCGTTATTTTGTACTTCTTCACCCTTTTCTCTGGAACGGGTTTCGGAAGCTTCACCTCTTCCTTTTCAGGCTCCACCCTTTTCAACTCCTTTTCAGCTCTCTTCTCAAGGGCATCGTACATCCTGACTCCTGTCAGCTTCTCGACGATTATTATCGCACTCTTGACCACAAGGGAGATATCGGATATAGAGGGTTCAGTGAGCTTGTATTCAATCTCGGTCATCTTCATGGAGAATTCCGTTATCCTGTCAGCCAGACCTTTTGGGATTTTCCTTCTCCTCGCGACCTCTGTCAATTCTATGTATGTGAATTCCTTGCGGATTCTGAACATCTTCGCGAAGAATTCCCTTATCAAACCTGAGAATTCAGAAACTATCGTTCTCAACTTCTTCTCACCGATTTCTAGCTGTATGAGATGGAGTTTTCTTAGAGTGGTCGTCCCGAGCAGCTGCACGTCTGTGTACGGAAGAGGTCTGATCTTCTTCCTGTAGAATACCAGCAGAAGCAAAGATACCCTGTAAATGAATATCGAACCCGCCCCGAGCAGTATTACAATGAGCAGGAATTCTGCCAGGAACAGGCCGCAATCCTGTATGCACGTAAACCATTCGCCTTCTTCACATATCTGATTCCCGCATACAGGAGGAAACACCTCAGGGCACGGAGGACATGGACCTCCGCAGTCTATCTCCTCTTCGCAGATCAGGTTCCCGTTCCTCAGCGTGTGACAATTCTTAATCCCGTCACTGCACGTGGGGCACGGAGGACAGGGCCCCCCACAATCTATCCATATCTCGCACTTCCCATGATGGCAGTTCGTTACCCCGTCCTCACAGCTCGGTATCGGAACGTACACGCATGACCTGGTTTCCTCTGGCTTGTTGAACGTGGTTCCGCAGTTGTTGATATCCACGCACTCCCTTGTCTGTATTTCGTAAACGGGACATACAGACCATTCAGAACATCTCCAGTTCTCTATACAGGTAGGCGGAGCCGCGGTAGGCGGGGGAATCACCACGGTGGGCACGTCTATAATTATCAGTGTCCACTCATGCGAATCCGTTAACTCCCCGTCAGAGATTATAACCGTTATGTTATGCGTTCCGGCCGAAATGTAGCTTGCGTAGTAGGTGTATTCATCATTCGTTTCGTGCATTAACGCCGTTCCGTCCACATACCAGAGGGTTGAAGGAACCGTCCCGTCAGGGTCGTATTTAGTTATGTTGAAGTACTGGCTTTGGCCTTCATAAATCCGTATCGTATCGTTAAAGGGATACCATGACGTTATGTTCGGCGGGTGGTTGACAGCGACAACGGAGAAGCTTATGATCTCCTCGTCCCATAGATATCCATCGGTGACAGAAATGTTTATCCAGTACGTACCATTATAACTCTCGTTGACGAAGAATTGTATAAGGCCTGTTACGGGGTCTATATCGAAAAAAGTCGAATTGTCGTAGAAAGTGAGGTTCGACCATTCCGGCTTGACATCCACGTCCGTTGCGTTCACGTCATACGCATACGTCTCGTTTATTATCGCTGTCTGCGCTCCTATGGGATCCAGGACAGGAGGGTCGTTGATGTCTATAACCTCTATATGGACGGCCTGCCAGTCCACCAATTCACCGTCAGACACCCATATCAACACCGAATGGTTGCCGACATCATCCTGTGCGGTGGGGAAGTATATCAGACCAGTTTCGTTGCCTATCTCGAACAGCGTGGTGTTGTCCCCGAAGGTGAGCGTGTCGTTGTTGGGGTCGGTCGCGTTCACGTCGTAGATAAGGGTATCACTCTGGTTAAGGACGAAATCGGGTATGGGGTCAAGGACAGGAGGTTTGTTCTCGGGCTCGATCGTGAGTTTCATTATCTTCCAATCGCTCAGTCTCCCGCATATCGAAAACACAGAGATGTTGATGTAGTGATCGCCCTCGTCACTCTCGTTCGGTGTGAAGGAAATCTCGCCCGTTTGTTGGTCTATTTCGAACAAGTCCGTGTTATCATAAAACGTGACGTTCGTATCGTTTTCAATCGTGCTGTTCACATCGTAGTAAAATGGCTGGTTTACATGGGCAATCTGGTCCTCGATCGGATTTATAACAGGGTTGTTATCCACACACATCCCGACGAAACCGACAGCTGTTGCTTTCAATGTTATTTCATTGTATCTCACGTAATAAACAGAAAACTCCAATAAAGTCACTATTATCAATATCGTTATCAATATTACAATAACCCTGTTCGATACCTCCCTCATAATTACAATTTAAAATTAACAAGGAAAGATTAAATTGTTTACATGATCCTATACGAGCCTTTTCTGTTTGGATTTTTTCCTCTTCTTCGTGTAAAAAACCAGAAAAACGGCAACAAACACGGCGATTACGACAACCACTATTATTATAATAAGAACAAAATTCCCCAGGCTTTCCGGTAGACCGAACATCCCGGTTTTCTCCACCACCTCAATCTCGAATTCCGCCGTGTCGTTCCGGTCCAGATAATGAAGCACGACAGTGGCGTTGTATTCCCCCAGCG
>JAGMCY010000182.1 GCA_023128965.1 Candidatus Aenigmatarchaeota archaeon
GGCTTTATCTCAACTCCCTTCTCCTTCCTTATGATCCTTCTGAAACCCCTGATCTGCCTATCAGCAACGTTTTTGTCTTTCAGCGAAGTGCTCGCTATTGACAAGACGTTTATCTTTAAAACCTCACCTGGGTCAGTTAGGGTTATCGGCTTTATTTCCTTCGCTGGGTTTATCTCGAATTCCACATCGCTCCCGCCCACAGGGTAAAACCCGTGTTTCTTTATCGTGAATTTCGCCTGGATGCCCATGCTGAAGAGAATGGGCAAAAGAACGTTTTCCATATACGGGATGGGAGGCGACCATTTGGAGGCGATGGAACCGCCCTTCACCTTCAGTGTTGTCTTTCCCTTCCCGAAAACCGCGGGGATCAAAGTCGCATAACTCAGCAGGCCTATCGACCCGGCGGTTTCAATGTTCACTTCGAATGTCCCGCCTTTAATCTTCTTGGGAACGAATTCGATCTCCCTAGATTCCACCTCGTCCCCTTTGATCTCAGCGGAACAGATTTTAGCGAGTGTCCTAACCGCCTCCAGATGCTGGTGACGCAAACCGGGGCTCGGCCTCTTCGCCCGGATTCCCGTTATCCTGATCGGCTTCCCCGTCAGGGCGGAAAAGGCCGTCGAAAGCCTCACGATCGTCCCTGAACCGCTCCCGTATTCTCCAGGAATCTCCATCATAATTAATATTGGGTCTTATCAATTAAAGAATAATCGTAAATGAACTGGCTGTTCTGGGCATAAATATTTAAAAATTAACCGCCAATATTGAAGAAACAAACTTTTAAATAACAATTAATCATTATTAGGTGATGAATATAAAAGGTTATCTAAATCCATGCCGTAACGAAGATTTTATAGACCTGGGAAAGTGTAAAGGTTACGAGAGATTATGCGGTCCTTACGAGATTGATTTGGAATACTGCGACATTATCCTTCCACTTATTGGAAAACTAGATCCAAAATTGTCTTCAAAGTTAGCAAATGATTATTTTGAAATGCTCGATAACACTTACAGAGACAATATTATAGGAGTACTTTTTCAAAAAATTAAAAGAGTACCTCCCATAGGGGCATCTCGTAGAAAGATTAAGTCACTCAACAACAAAAAGCAGTCCTTTATTGAAGAACCATTTTCTATAGAATTTTTAAAGTACGTTTCTGCATCAACATCTAGTAAAATTTATAATAGACTCTATCAAAAAAACAAACCCAAAAGTATTATCAACGCAATACACCGTGATTGTATTAAATTTGGAGAGAGTCTATTCGCAGAAAGGTTCGAAAATCTAAATGAAATTGTAAGAAAAAATAACGAAGGAAAAGATATCGAAGATCATGATAGAAAGATTTTATCAGAAGTTTTGAGTAATAAAAAACGAGTAAACAATTTTTTAAATTTTTTAGAAAGAGCTTCCAATATTAACGAATCTAAGAAATCCTGAAAGTCTCCCCGTTCTTAGGCGCTTGCGCATCGAACCCGAGCTTTTGGAGTTCTTTCACGAACCCCTCTGTTTTCTCCCCGTGGATGAGCAGGATTTTCTTTGGTCTGACCTTCTTGTAGAACTCGATCAGGTGGTCGTGGTCGGTGTGCGCGGAGAAGTCAAGGAATTCCATCCTCATCTTCGGCCTGACATCGATCTCCCCGTTCGTGAATTTCCCGGTGTCAAGAAGCGCTCTCCCAGTAGTGCCCGGTACTTGAAAGCCCGTGAGCACAAGAGAGCAGTCCGGCCTCTCGTACAACCTCGAGATGTAGTGAACCACGGGCCCGCCATTGAGCATCCCGGCTGTCGTGAGGATAACGCATGGACTCTCAATGATCCTGTCCCTCTCCCTCGCGTTCCTGACCTTCCGGGCGTAAGAAAATGCCTTCTCCAGTTTCTTGTGGTCTTTAACGCTTTTAGGATGCCTGAGCATCGCTTCTGCCGCGCGTATCCCCATCCCGTCCACGTAGATCGGAATGCCCAGTTCGTGGAGGATCAAAAGCAGTTCCTGCGTCCTCCCGACGGCGAAAGCCGGAATCACGCAGATTCCGCCACCGTAGACCGTTTCTTGGACAATCTTTTTGAGCGAATCCTCCAGCGATTTCCTGTCCGGGTGATTCGTGTAGGAATACGTGGATTCGCTTATGAGAACATCGATGTCCTTGAAATTCGTTTGCGCCCCTTTCATAAGCTGCGTGTCGGTGAATTTCACGTCCCCTGTGAAGAGTATTCTTTTCCCGCCGCTTTCAAGCAGGGGCATGACGCTCCCCGGTATGTGGCCGGCATTATGGAAGCTAACGGAAGATGTGGTAAAATCCTCTTTCTCGTTAGGGCGGAGGAATCTCGTGCTCCTCTCGAGTTTCTTTACATCCCCGAGCATGAAATCCAGGGGCTCTCCAGACCTTTTCTGGATCTTAATGGAATCACGAAGAAGGATTGAAAGCAGATCAAGCGTTGTGGGATCAGAGTAAAGGGATCCCTCATACCCGAGCCTGTAAAGCTGGGGGAGCATGCCTGAGTGGTCCAGATGGGCATGGGAGACGAAAACGCCATCCAAATTCAGGCTCGGCTGTATCGGCCTTTCATTGGTCTGCACGTTGACCCCGTACTCCCAGAGGAACTTCTCGGTTCCGGTGTCTATCAGTATCCCCATCTTCCCGACTTCCCTGCACCCCCCTAGAAAGCGTATTTCAATCATTAGAATTATTCGGAGTTTCCTACTTAAAAGAATTATCGCGAACTCAACCTGTTCATCAGACTCGCGATCATTATCGGCAGAATAACTGTCGCGTCCCCCTCGATAGTGACGTGTTTCGCCTTCTCCTTTATCTTCCCCCATGTTATCGCCTCCCTTGTCTGTGCCCCGGAAAGCGATCCGTCCCATTCAGGGGCGGTCGTTATGTAAACAGCGTAATCCAGTCCTCCCCTGAACTGGTTCCACCAGATAGTGTGGTGTTTTGAGATTCCCCCTCCGATTATAAGACCTCCTGTCTTTTTCGAATCGTAAACTATGTCCGCCAAGTCCTTCTCGTCCTTGAGGACATCCACCTTGAAGTCATGGTCCTGCGAGAACATCCAGATCTGCGAGCCGAATGAGCCGTCCGTTATCCCGGGTATGAAGACAGGGATCTCGTTTCTCGCAGCCCAGTAAATAATCGAATCTTCGTTCTTCATCCTCTTACCGAACTCCCAGACCAGTTCTTTAGAGGACATTTCCCTCTTCCCCTCTTTCCAGAGATCCTCCAGAAACTTCTGAACCTTCTCCTCTATAATGATCCCGTGGTTTTCGTTCGGGAAGATTATGTTCCCCAGCCTGTTGAACCCCTTCTTCTTCAGCTCCAGATCATCCATCTGGAACGAGCCGTGGTAGTAATCCTTAAAGGAGCGAGCGATGTCGTGATCGAGCGTGCCGCACGTGGTTATCACAACGTCCGCTATCCTTTCCTTAACGAGGTCCCTGATAACGCCGCGGACCCCCGTCGAGATTATGCACGCGGGGAACGAGAGGAATATCTTTGCATTTTCCTTCACCATCCTTTCCAGGATGTCCACGCCATCGGCGAGCTTTTTCGCCGTGAACCCCCCTGACCCGTACATCTGCCTGACCAGACCATCCACGTCCTTCGAAACCTTCATGTCTTTTACCTTTTTCATAAAACCACCTCACGAAAATGAGAGAATATGGATTAAAAATTTACCCTCTTTTCAGAACCAGCGTTTCCTTATGAAATGTCATATCTGAATTGAAATTGCACCCGGAGATATAAAAATTTATATCCCCCTTCCAAATAGATTCCATGAACGCCCGCGTTCATTTGCTAATCTCAGGAGAGGTTCAGGGGGTTTTCTTCCGAGCCAACACAAGGCGTGCCGCGAACGAACTGGGCGTGAAGGGATGGGTCAGGAACCTCCCGAACGGGATGGTAGAAGTGGTTGCTGAGGGAAGGAAACCCACTCTCGACCGGTTGATCGAATACTGCAGGAAAGGTCCGGATGGAGCGGGGGTGGAAAACATCGAGATAAAATGGGAAGAGTTCAAGAACGAGTTCAGGGGCTTCGACGTCAGGTTTTAGATCAGCATTCAAATCCTTTTCGTAATATTTCACCAGTTTCTGTTACCCGATGACCCATTCCAGTAGCTATTTCCTTTCCTATCTTGTATCCCTCTTCTGATGTTCCCCAAAGTCCTATTTCATCTTCAGGTAATACGATTTTTGTTCCCGGAGGTATTGAGAAATCCACTAAAGCAACACCCGCAGCTTTTTTAACCTCTTCATCCGGTCCAGCAATATATATCTCAAGCGATTCTAAACCTCTCTTTCTTTTTAGAACCTTAACGCCTCGTACTTTTTCAGTAATAGCATTCACAATTTTATCGTATCTTTTAATAATTCTATCTTTGTTGTATTCGTGTATTTTTCGATATCTTAGGTTTTTAATATCTACATTTTGAGGATTAAATGCCCTTTCCAGATAACTTAAAATGAATGATTCCTTTTTCCCGTTCATACCAATTTTATAACTGATAATAAGAAATTTAAAGCCACTTTGTAATCAAGAACGAGTTCGGGGGTTTGACGTTAGGTTTTAGCATTTGGATTTTTCATTTCTTTTCGGATTTTCCGTGAATGTTTCTTTACTCGTTTAAAAATACTATAATCTGTTGTATCAAACATTCCCAATTTCTTGCATCTATTAAGGAGTAATTTTGTCAATTTAATTTTTTTTCCATCAACTAATGATGCGTATGAATTTCCCCAAATAAAATAAGCTTTTTCTGTAGGACTTAACCCGTCTTCATGTAATATATTAATAAGTGCTGCAGTTGAACCAGTGCCACTATTGTAACGCGAGCTGTTTTTACAGGCGAATTCTATTCCTTGAACAAATTGATGGTTTTCTTTTAATAATGAGTTTATTCCATCACCTTTTCTTTTATCATTATCAGCTGCCTGTTTGAGTCTATATATAATATCTTTGGTATAGTCATTGATCCTTTTTTCTTCAGCTAATGCGAGTCTCCGGACATAGCATTCAGAACCCGAAGAACCATATCCGTTATTCATATTACCAAACCGAAAGCTATTTTCATAAAATTTGTATTCGAAATTATTTAAGCTTTATGTGCAGTTTTTGATGGAGTTTAGAATTTAGACCCCGTACTCCACTATCTCGCCTTTCCCGCCTGGGATGAACTTCTGGAAGTCGTCGAGAGGGATTTTTTCCAGCCAGACCTTGTCCTCTGGGCTCGCCTTTATCAGGATCTTGTTCTTTATCTCCCTCGCTAGGTTCGACCCCTCGATCTCGCCCGGCTTTATGGTTACGAAATACTCGGTTTGCTTGCGGATGGGCATGACAGGTCCCGCCAATACCTCGATATCCTCGTTCTCCCTGTCTATCCTAACTCCGATTGCTATCTTCAGTTCCACGTCCCTGAACCACTCCTTCTGCCCGTATACCATGAAAGAACCCCTCGGGAGGTATTCTCCGGTAGGGGGTTGCTTCGAAACCTGATCAGGCCGGACGGCGTATACATCGACCGTTGCGAGACCGGAAGTCCAGGCCTTCGAATACGCGGCGGTGAATTCGGCCGCCTCTTTTTTCGCGTAGTCCGAGATTTCCGATTCCCCTGACTTCACGACCACGAAAGGGGAACCCTGGATGTCCGAATGGAAAACCATGTCAGCGGGTTCGGAATGTTTTTTGACGAGAACCTCGTTTGAAGTCGCATCCTTCCCTCCCACCACCAAAAAATCATCGCTGGAGTTGAACCACCTGAACTTCTCGAACCATTTCTTCATTTTCTTTTCGACCTTAACCGGCTTCTCCACCGTTTCTATCTCCGGTTCCTCCTCCACCCGTTTCCTCGTCTCCTCCATCGCCTCCTGAACACCCCCTATCTTCTTCTTCGCGTGTTTCGAACCCTCGTAATAATCCTCTGCATTCTCCTCAACAGATTTCCTGAAGTCAATCTCTATCTCTTCCCCCTCAAGCTCGATTACCACTATCCCTTCGTGCTCCTTTATCTCCTTTATAGCGTCGGCCTCAGGCGTACCCTCGCTGCCGGCTCTTCTCTTTATCTCCTCCCATGTCAATCCGGAGGATTTCGCCCTGTTTATCGCCTCCAGGATGCTCTCCACGGTTCCGTAATGGGAATAAATGATATCCGCTTTTGATCTCTTTTCCTCCCTCTTTTCCGTCCACTTTTCCATCGCCTGCTCCTGGGTCTCGAGAATCCTCTCCACCCTTTCCTTCTGCTCCTCTTTGGTCTTCTCCTCGAATTCCTCGGCGATCTTTATCTGCTGTTCCGAGAAGAACTCATCCAGCGCTTCCGAGAAATTCCCTGCCTGTTTTTTAATTGCTTTGTCCTTCATGCTTTCAAGGGGGAACGGGGAAACAAAATCATCGTAAACGGTCGGCCTTAAGGAGAGGTTCTCAAGCCCCCTGATCGTGTTGAACAGGTAAATTGAAAGGTTTACCCCTATACTGTCGGAAGGGGTTTCTTCGCTGACCTTCGAAAGTAAACATATCTCCTTCGCGTAAAAGGGGCCGAAACCTAACCCGGATGCGAGGACTGCGATGATCTTGTTGTTGAACTTGCCAAGGAATTCCCTGAAGTAATCGAAATTCACGGCGAAGGGGTTTATCTTGGCGGGAGGGTATTTGTACTGGATTTTCGGCTTCAGATCGCGGTCTTTCCACTTCTGGACATACAGGGGCATGATTATGTTTCTTTCGCTGTCACAGAGTATGAGGTTTCCATTGGAGAAGAGCTCGATTATCAGTATGTTCCTGTCCGTACGCACCTCCAAGATCCTGTCGAATTCGTGCTGGCGGATTTCGAGGATTTTCGAGTTATTCATGTGCTTCCTGAGGAAGAGGCAGAAATCCGGTGGTTTCATGGGCGAGGGTTTTTTGTACGTGGTCAGGAAGATCTTGTTCTTGTCAACGTAAAGCCACTGGTTCCCCTTGTCCTTTGTGAAAATCTCGAAGAGGAACTGGTGTGACTTTCGCTTGTCCAGGGTGTATTCGTACTGGTATATTTTTCTAACGATGCCGTTCGCGAGCGTGTCTTTCAGTTCCTTTACGAGGAATCTCAGGTCAAGCGAAGTCATCTCGGACTTTTCCATATTTATTAATTAACCTAAAAGTTTATTTAACTTCTTTAAGAAGAAAGGGAAGCAAACCGTTTCCCTTTATGTAGAAGCCCCCTGTACACGACCTCTCCTCGAATTTCCCTATCCTGTCAGGTTTTATCCCGTCCCCGGAGATCAGAATGGGGTTCGGGTCTCTCGTGTGCCTGTAATAAGGGTAGGAAGGATCGCTTGCGGTTCGATGGTCCGAGGTTATTATCACGATCGTCTCTTTCATATCGATTTTCTTCAGGATTTCCCCCAGATTTTTGTCGATCTTCTCTATGAATTTCGCCTTCTCTTCACGTTTCTTGTCGTGCGAAAGTATATCCGTCCCGTTTATGTGCAGCCATACGAAATCGTATTTCTGGAGGGATTTGAAGGTTTCCCGGAATTTGCCCTCGAGGTTCGTGTCCGGGTACCCCGTCGCGCCCGGAACCGTTATTATGTCCATCCCGAGGAAGGAAGCCACGCCTTTCACGACAGGTATGCCCGCAATGCAGCATGAACTCATCCCGTACTTCTTTTCGAAAGTTTCAATTTCCTCTTTCCTTCCAAAACCTCGAAGGAGCAGAACGTTCGCCGGGAGTTTCCTTTCCCTGTTCACCTGCTCATTCGAAAGCAATTTGTTTGTTTTCGAAACGAATTTGTTCAGAACGCTCGCGGTGAATTTCGCTTCCGGATTCCTAGATTTTATCTGCATAACAGGCATGCCAGTCTTCTCCGGATCGTTCGAGATTACCTGGTCAGAAAGCTTTACGTTCCCATCAAGGGGTTTGAGGATTATCACGACACGATGGCCTGCTGATTTTTTGAGGGAGAAGTGCACGCCGTCTATTTCCATCCCATCCAGCATGTCCGTTAGCTCTTCCAGCCCTGTCTCGTCCCTCCCAGCCCTCCGGTCGAGGATATTCCCGTTGTCAGCAAGGGTTGCGAAATTCCCTCGGATACAAATATCGCTTTCCTCGATGTCTTCCATACCCAGTCCGAGCGCTTCCAGATACCCTCTGCCTGGATACGAATTGTCAGAATAAAACCCGAGTATGTTAAGGTAACCAAAGTCGGACTGCGGCGTTCCCTTGTATCCTATATCCAGCAGCCCGCATATCCCGTTTTTTGCGAGTGAGTCAATGTTCGGTTTGTTGGCAATCTGGTAGGGCGTTCGTTCACCCACGTCCCCTCCGCCGTCTAGAATTATCAATAAAATTTTCATATTGAAATCTATACTTATATACTATAAAAAATTTCGATCTTCCTTTTCCCCCCCTCCGGGGATCATTAACTGTTTGTCTGATTCGTCCCAAAAACGCCTTATTTTTTATATGAATGTACTAGTATATTCGTCTAAAAAGTGGGGGGAACGCTATCTTTCCAAAATGAAATACCTTTTCTCCTCCTCAACCGCTGGTAACTTCTCGAGCATCATTCCCCTTTCTTTCCCTATTCCCATGATATCGATTTTGTGAACGAGTTCTATCGCTCGTTTGAATTTGCTGGATTTTTCCGAGTATATTTCGAAAAGGGTTTCCCCTCTCCTGACTTTGTCCCCGAGTTTTTTCCTGAAGTAAACCCCCGCTCCTTTGTCCCTTGGAGCGCCGGCCTCCCTCGCTACCATGTCAATGCACTTGTTGCTTATCCAGAGAACTTTCCCGGATTTCTTTGATTTGAATTCCGCGATCTTTTCCCCGGGGCACAAATCCTCCGGCTTCACATCAGGATTTCCTCCCTGCGCCTCGATTATTTCCTTTAATTTTTTGTAAGCCTTCCCCGAATTCAGAAGTTCAATAGCTGCCTTCTTTCCGTTTTTCGCTCCACCAAATTCAAGGAGAACGCCTGCAAGGGTCGTGACTTTATCAATGAGGTCTTCCGATCCTCTTCCTTTCACTAGCGTATCCAAGGCTTCTCTTGCCTCCAGGATGGGTCCCACTGAATAGCCTATTGGCTGCTCCGCGAACGTAGAAACACAATTAACTTTTATCCCGAGTTTTTTCCCCAATTGTATGAACTGGTTTGCGAGGTTTTCAAATTCCTCATTTGTACTCACCTTTGTTTCCCTTCCCGTCGGCATATCTATAACGACATATTTCGCGTTCACCGCCTTTTTCTTTGACATGACGGACGGGAGAAGGAAGGGGTCTATAGAAAGCAGGTATTCAATCTGTATGAATATATCATCCGCGGGAGCGAGATCAACAGATCCACCCCACACCAGGCACCCGTTCGTTTTATTCACAACCCTCCTGACCTCCTCGAGCGTGAGATCCACGGGCGCTATGCATTCGAATCTGTCCGCGCTCCCCGCGGGAGAGGTGATCGCCCGTGAAGAGGTTTTGGGAATGGTCAAGCCAGCTGCAGCCACGACAGGGACAACGAGTATCGATGTCTTGTCTCCCGGGCATCCTCCTATGGAATGTTTATCGTATATAGCCTTCGTCCGGAGCTTAAGGGTCTGGCCCGTTCTCGCCATGGCCTTCGAAAGACTGGCGGTCTCGCCCATCGTCATCCCCTTGTTGTAAAGGGATGTCACGAATGCCGTCAATTCTATGTGCGAGAGCCTGCGGTTAACCGTATCCTTGACAATAGTGTATATCTCTTTCGGTTTCAATGTTTGCCCGACCAGCTTCTTTTTTATGAAGTCCAGGGATTTTGGAGGGTTTGTTGTTTCCACTCGTATTTTCTCATTAGGCTTCACGTCAAGAGATTCCTGTATCTCCTCGTATAATCCTATATCCCCCTCCCTCACGATCCTTCCCGCAATGTTGACTATTGCTATGATTTTTTTATCCTTAAAATCCAATTCTACCCTTTCGAGAGGTTTTACTCCCATTTCCTCGGCGTCTTCCCTGTTCAGGATTACGATCGGCTTGTCAGCTTCGAGTTGGAGGAATTTCGCGCGCAAAAACATATTGAAACCTGTATATTATTTGACTCCCCACTTTTTTATTGCTTGTGAAAGCTCTTTTCGCTTTTTAGCGTATCCTTCAAGCGGAATCCCCTTCATCGCGGCTTCGAGCGATTGTCTCATCGCTCTCGCCCCTGCCTCGCTCCCTCCCGGATGCCCGTGGATTCCGCCACCAGCTTGTATTATAAGGTTCGTCCCCATCCTTTCAAGCAGCTTCGGAACGCTCCCTGGATGGAGACCGCCGGAGGCGACCGCGAAAACCGGTTTTATGTGGAACCAGAACTGTTCGAGCGTGTGCCCGCCACTGAGCTCTGTTATGAACTTGCTTTCAATCTCATCTTCAATTTCGCAAGTTTCGGTGTCGGACATCTTCCCGACCCTCGCTGTCCCTATGTGTATTTGATCCACACCGATGAGCCTGGCGATCTTCGCGACCACGAGCATTGATATTCCATGTTTCGGATTTTTAGTGAACGCCGCGTGACCTGCCCTGTGGGCGTGTATTATGAGGTTAAGGTCATTGTTGAACTTGCGGAGTGTTTGTAAACCCGACCATCCAACCGAAACGATATCAATCATCATGTATTCCCCGCCGTTCTTCCGGACGAAATTCGCCCTCTTCAGCATCTCATGGGTTTCGGAAGTCACGTTCGGCATGTAAAACTTCCCTTCCCCGGTTTTCTCCTCCGCCTTGTCCCTCATTCGAAGGGTTTCTATAATCCTCTTCTCGAATTTATTGAAGCTCATGCTGGTAAGGTTCTCGTCATCTTTTACGATATCCATCCCCCCGATCCAAGATTGATAAGCGGAATCCGCGTGTTCTTTCTCGCTGAGCCCGAGCTTCGGTTTGACAATCGTCCCGAGCAGAGGACGCTTCCGGATGTGAAGCTTCTTCCTCACCCCGGGTATCCCGAATTTCGGGCCTTCAAACGATTTAATGTATCTCTTAGGAAAACGGATGTCGAGCAGGCGGAGGTTTCGAACGGCCTTCATCCCGAATATGTTCCCTCCGATCGAGCTCATAAGCTGCGGGATACTCCCGAGTTCGAAAAGGCCGAGCGGATACGCGATCTTGACTATCCTGTCCTTTTTCCTTATAGAGAAAACCGCGGGCTTCAGATCCCGGAGTATGCGGGATTTCATGGTCTTGACTTCAGTCCACGTCCCTATCGAGCTCTCCCCTGCAATGTGATTACAAACGCTTTCGAGAGAAATCTTATTTGGCTCCACAAAAAACTCCGCTATCACCTCATCCCTGCCAGGAACGTATTTCAGATCCACGAAGTCTGTGCGCATCTTACCAACCCCAGAATATTTATAATTTACTTTCTTTGTTAAAATATGAAACTGAGAAAATTTAACTATATCCTTATCTCACTTCTCTTAATATTGATCGCTTTCCTTTTTTACCAGACCTCTTTCACAGGGAATATGGCAATGATCACCGGTGAGCTTCTTTCAACTGAGGATTACGTTAACACCTATGTACGGGTAGACGAAAACAGCATATACCTCATTTCCGGGTGCGATGCGATTATAATGTCGGTAAGCGATGAGCAGGCCCGGTCGATAGGCCTGGGTTTGGAAAACGTATCAGGACCCCGTCCTATTACGCATGACCTGATCAGAGACGTGTTCGATCTTTTTGGCATCGAGATTATAATGGCCAAGGTTGAAAAGCTTGAGAGCGATACGTATTACGCCAGGCTTTTCCTCCAACAGGGAAACAAAATCCTGAATCTGGATTCGCGACCGAGCGACGCGATCGCGATTTCCGTACGCTACAACAAGCCTGTTTTAGTCAGGAAAGAACTGATGGAAAGCGCAGGAAGAAAGATCTGCTAACCGATATCAGCCCTGTCCCATTTCTCATAGAGCCTGTAGAACTCTAGCATCAATTCGAAAGGCTTCGAAGCGAGTTCTTTCGCTGTCTCTGTCTGCAGCATTTTTTTGAACCTCTTTATCTCGTTTTTCTTGACGATTTCCATCGCTTCCCTTGGCTTCTTCCCCTTGAATACCGTGTACAAACTGAACTCCCTCCCGAAACCGAAAGGCCCGATTGCCTGGAGCTTGTCGGCGTCGAATATAACCTTCGCCTCTATGGTCTCCGCCTTGTGGATGCCCGCGGAATCGTGGGTTTCGATGGCGTGACAAACCTTATCTATGAAATCACTTTCGAAACCTAGTCTTTCCAGCAACAGCTTCGCCATCCTCGCCCCTATGTCCCCGTGTATCTCCTCGTTCTTCGCCTTACCTATGTCATGCAACCAGGCCGCGATAACGCAGACGTCTTTGTTCGCATTCTCCCTCTTCGCGAGGATTTCAGCGAGTTTGACCGTCCTCTCTGTGTGTTCAAAATCATGGTTGTAGTCAAGATCCTCGCTCTTTTTCCTGGCGAACCCCTTTATCTCGTTGAGCTGCGATCTCGAAACCATAACCTTCATAATTAATTTGTTTCATCTATTAAAATTATTCTTCCCCGTATTTCTTCTCTTCTAAGTAAACCGATCCTATCGCGTATTCGCTCTTGACGTTATATTCGCTTCCGTCTATCCTGCCCGAAAGGTCGAGATCGTATCTATTCCCTTCCTTCTCTTCTTCTGTCTCCTCCTTTTTCACGACCACCTCAAACACTTTGTAAGGTGGGTCGACTTTGCAGATTGTTTTATCACTGGTGGCGAACCTCCAGATTTCCTTTCCTTTGAGATCTATGCAATAAAAATGGCAGTCCCAAGAGCCGAAATAAAGTTTGTTTTCGTATCCTGTTGGAGGATTCCAGGTAGGCCCGCCGGTTTTAAAATTCCAGATATTCTTCCCGTTTTCCATTTTCAGGCAATAGATGTTGCCGTCCTCCGAGCCGAAATAAACCCTCCCTTTTTGGATGAGAACACCCAAACCTACGGGTCCTCCTGTTCTAAAACGCCATATCTCTTTTCCTTCCAGAGACAAAGCGTAAAGTACGCCGTCCCTAGATGCGTGAAAGACGTATTTTCCATGGACAACGGGCGCGAAGCAGTTTCCGTATTTTCCTGTGCCAAATCTCCACGTTTCCTGGCCCGTTTCGGCGTTCAGCGAATAAACCTTGTTGTCCATTGAAGCGAAATATATCCTTCCATTGTAAACCTTGCTGGGCATTTCGCATTGTATTTCATCCCCTGCTTTGAATTTCCATATTTCCTTACCGGTTTCCCAATCTAAGCAGTAAGCGTTTCCGTCTAACGAAGCGAAATATATCTTGCCGTTGTTCTCGCTGGGCGAATAATATATCCCCTTACCTGTCCTGAATCTCCATATCTCCTTACCCGTGGAAGCATCAACACAATAAAGGTTTCCATCAAGTGAAACGAAATAAACCCTCTCGTTATAATACAAGGCTTTGACTGTAATCCCCTTTCCTGCTTTGAATTTCCAAATCCCTTTTCCGGTTTTTGCGTTAAGGGCGTACATGGAACCGTTTAGGTTTCCCGCGTAAACTGTGTCACCATGAACCTCTGGTGAATTCCCAGCCATGATGCCATCCGTCTTGAATCTCCAAACAACTTCGCCGTTTTTGCAGTTCAGGGCATAAATGTAAGTGTCTGCTGACTGGAAGTATACGATCCCGTCTTTCACTTCGGCTACCGAAAGTATGCTTCCGCCCGATCCTACACTCAGAAGTCTGTTGATGCAGCTTCCCGTTTTTTTAACTTCGAAGTCCTCCAGCTCCAAGTCGAAATCCGCGAATCCTCCGCCCAAATCCATATTAATTAAACTGAACAAAAACAATATATTAATAGAGAGGGTATAATTATAATAGAGAGGGTTGATATGGGATTGAAGGAATTTTTCTGGCCGACTAAAATGCATATCGCTGTATTCATAATATTGCTGTTTCTTACTGTTTTGGCATGGCAAGGCTCAATTATTGGCTTTGAACCTCCAGACCCTAACATTTACCAGATTTACCAGATAATTGCACTAATAGTAGCTGCTCCCATGGTATTGATTAATGAATTGCCTTACACTAGTCTATTGATAATACTCATTCCTCTATACTGGTATATTGTGGCTTCCATTATTGCATACTTAATTAATTTTTCGAGAGGGAGAACCGAGAAAACGGCCAGCAATATTTAATTAATTTTAAAGGCATAATATAATCATAGTAGTCTGGGTGATGTTTCGAAAGACGCGGGTATAATCCGCGTCGCAATATCTATGTAAGGTCGTTGGGTATGGCTGTTTGTGATTACACGTATGATGAGGAGTCGAGGAGGATCAAGATCGATTGCCTTGGATGCGTTTACGGGGCATCGGTCGAGGATTACGATACATGCATGGCGATGGTTATAGACAAGATCCTCGCGAACAAGAACGTGAATTCAATCGTTCTGGCAAAAGAGAGAGAGTACGAATACTCCGGAAAACAGGTGAAGATGCTTATCGAGATAGCGAGGGTGATCGAGGATGTGGTAAGGGAAAAGTTGATTTCGTATTCAACACTCCGGCCGGAGACCTGCGGGAAGTGTTATCCTGATTTCCCGCAGAAAATGCAGTACATCGCGATAAACCTGCTTCGCAGGGACCCCGTGGGGGCGTATGTCGAGCTGGTCAGGGAGGGGAGGGAACTCGCGATAAAGATGAAGGACAAGGATCGCTGTCACAGGTGTTACGGGCATTACAAGCAAAACATAGTCGATGTTTTGAAGGGCAAGCTCGAATCAACGAGGCTCATTCAGGTTGCCAGACCCCATCTCTCCGGATACCACGTGGGTTCAAGAGAACTTTACCGGGAGATATTCACCCCGAGCGTCCGTCCGAACTTCATGTTGACGAGGTATATGATAACGCCACCTGAAGGAGGGAAATCTGTTGACAGGTACAAGATAGGGGATATACAAGTCGAAATCTACAGGACCCCGCACTCAGCGAATTATTTCTATCACGTCATCCCGCCGGAATTCGACCTGCCCGAGGAGAAATACGCCGTACTGGATTCTGCGAGGAGGTACATGGCGACACACCGGCCGAGAACCGCTGAGTTCGTCCGCTCGGAAAGAGTTCGCGAAATCTTCTACAACATAGGAAGGGACATGATACGGGAGGTCGCGGATAAGATGGGAATCTACCTCTCCTCCAAAGACCTCGAACAGCTGGCGAACATCCTCACGAGATATACGGCAGGTTTGGGGATTCTCGAGGTTCTCCTTGCCGATGAAAAGCTCCAGGATATCTACATAAATTCCCCCATAGAAAGCCAGCCCGTCCTTGTTTTCCACCAGGATTACCAGGAGTGCAAAACCAACCTCATCCCAACAAGGGAAGACGCCGAATCCTGGGCTACACGCTTGAGGATACAGTCGGGAAGGCCGCTTGACGAGGCGAACCCTGTTCTCGACACGGACATAAACGTGCCGGGCGGGAAGGCGAGGTTCGCTGTTATAACCAAGGGTCTTTCGCCTCGTGGTTTCGGTTTCGCGATCAGAAGGCACAGGGATAAGCCATGGACGCTCCCGCTGTTTATAAAGTCGAAAATGCTCAACCCTTTGGCAGCGGGGTTGCTTTCATTCCTGGTGGACGGCTCGGTTTCGATACTCGTGGCCGGCGGAAGAGGAGCGGGAAAAACAAGCGTTCTAGGGGCGCTGATGCTCGAACTGCTTCCGAAGGTACGGATAGTTTCCATAGAGGACACGCTCGAGCTGCCCATAGACAATTTAAGGGACTTGGGCTACAATGTGGAATCCCTTAAATCAAGGTCCGTCATAACAAGGGTTGAATCGGAAATGCCCGCGGAGGAGGTCCTGAGAACGGCTTTAAGACTCGGTGATTCTGCTTTGATAATAGGGGAGATACGTTCGAAGGAAGCATCCGCCCTCTACGAGGCCATGAGGATCGGGGCGCTTTCGAACGTGGTGGCTGGAACGATACACGGAGAATCCGCTTACGGGGTTTACGACAGGGTTGTGAACGATCTGGACGTTCCCCCAACGAGCTTCAAGGCGACCGATATCATACCGATATGCAAGTCGTTGAGATCGGCCGACGGTCTCCATCGCTTCCGGAGGCTGACGGAGATAACAGAGGTCCGGAAGCACTGGGAAACCAACCCGGTCAAGGAAGGGGGCTTCGTGAACCTCATGGAATATTCAGGCAAGGAAGACACGCTGAAACCAACGGACACGTTCGTGAATGGCGAATCGGAAGTGATAAACAGGATCTCTTCCTACGTTAAAGAATGGTCCGGGAACTGGGAAGCCGTCTGGGAGAACATAAAACTGCGGGCGAAGATAAAGGAAACGCTTGTGAAACTCTCGGATAAATTTAAAATGCCTGAACTGATGGAAGCGGATTGGGTTACGCGTTCGAACTCCGAATACCATCTGATTGTGGAGAGGTTGAGGGAGGAAACAGGCGCTACGGATCCGAAAAGGGTTTTTGGGGAATGGGAGAAGTGGATAAAGGAGAAGCTAAAACAAAGGACTGATTGAATTATTAATGGGCTAGTGTAATTATTAAACATGGTCGGTTTTTTTCGGAAGAAAAAAGAGGAGGAAAAGCCTGAGGAACAGACGGGGAGGTACAGGGAATTGTCCTTCCCCCCGGAGAGATCAAGACCAGCCATAGAATCCAGGGAGTTCAGGCTTTACAAGAAAAAATCGGAAATCCCCCTGAGATGGTTTGAAAGGCTAGCGGGGTTCTCCGGAAAAATACTCACGGTCAGCCCACCTGATGAGAACACGAAAAAAGAACTGGAAAACTCGATCGCCTTCGCTGGATTGAGGATAACGCCTAAAGACGTTATGTCCCTGGTCTTTCTCACTATAATATCCTTTGTCGTACTCTCCATAATTCTGGCGGCCGCTGGTATCATCCCGTTTATAGGGATTCTGTTTATCTCCGCCGTGGGTGTAGGGTTAGGTTACTACTTCCTGAAATATCCTCTAAACCTCATGAAATCCTTCCGTATACAAGCGTCTTCTCAGGTTGTGCTCGCGATCCTTTACATGGTCGTGTCAATGAGGGTCACCCCGAACCTCGAGCGGGCCCTTAGGTTTTCCGCAGCCAACATCTCGGGTCCTCTCGCCTGGGACATGCGGAGGCTTTTGTGGGATATAGAGATGGGCAAATATTATTCCGCATCCTCTGCGATGACAGATTACATATCAAAATGGAAGGCGGAGAATGAGGAATTCGCCGAGGCGTTGAGACTCATACGTGATTCCAGAACGCACACCGCAGGAAAAGCTGAGGTCATACTGGACGAATCGCTGGACGTCATACTGAACGGAACCAAAACAAGGATGAAACACTACGCTCAGGAACTCAGCATGCCTGTGAGCGTTATACACATGATGGGGATTGTTTTGCCAATTCTCGGGAGCATCATGGCACCGATGGCAGCTGTATTCCTTTCCGATATAGCGAGACCTGAATATTTCTTCATAGGCTATGATATCGTTCTCCCGCTGTTATTAATCTGGTTCATAAATTCCATCCTCAAGAAGAGACCTACGACCTTTTCCCAGGTTGACACCTCTGCTCACCCTGACCTGCCTCCCAGAGGGAGCTTCCTGCTGAAATTCGGGGGGAAGAAGGTGGTTGTCCCGGTTCTGCCCTTCTCCCTTATGATAGGACTTCTGTTCTTACTCCCGCCTGCATTCTTTTTTTCCGAGAGCCCGGAAATCCTCTTATCATCAGCAGGGGACCACGATTTCTTCTCCCTGATGATGTCCTTGATGATAATCATTGGGATAGGGTTCGGGATCGCGAGTTATTTCATTCTCTCGAATTTCCAGAGAATCAGGATACAGAGAGACGTGCTATCAACCGAAGGCGAGTTCGAACTCGCCCTCTTCCAGCTCGGGAACAGGATATCAGGGGGGATCCCACCGGAGCTCGCCCTTGAGAAATCGGTTGATGATGTGAAGGATTTGAGCATAGCAGGCCTCTTCACGATCACGTTGAGGAACATGAAGAACCTAGGCATGACCTTCAAGGAAGCCCTCTTCAACGAGAAATGGGGCGCCATAAAATATTATCCCAGCAAGCTCATAAAGAACATAATGTACATGGTTGTTGACATCGCGGAAAGGGGGACTAAATACGCTGCCGAAGGGATGCTAACGGTTTCAAAATACCTCCGTAACATACGCGAGACCCAGGAATACATCCGCGAGCTTCTTCAGGAATCCGTGTCCTCCATGACCTTCCAGGCGTACCTTTTAACCCCGATGATAACGGGGTTGATAGTCTCCATGGCGCAGGTCATCATAAGGGTCCTGTCAATACTCGGAACGCAACTTCAGAATTTGAGCGCTGGTACGGAGATGGGAGTGAACATCACGGGCGGTCTGTTGACAGGGACCGGAACCGTTTCCGATGCTGTTTCCCCCGAACTGTTCCAGCTTATAATAGGGATATACCTGATAGAGATAATAATAATACTCGCGATGTTCCTCACGAAAATTTCCCAAGGAGAGAACAAGGTCCACCAGTGGTACATCGCTGGGAAAATGCTGATCGTCGCCTTATCCATGTATTTCCTGGTCGCGGTTGGATCAACCCTCATGTTCGGCGAATTAATAACCCAGGCCATTGAAGGCATGTTATAACACCACTTCTCCGTTAGAAGAAAGGGCCGCAGCCGAGACGTACAGACGGAAAGCTTCCTTTCGGAAGCAAACAGCATTTTCCCATGCTGCCTGTCATTTGAACTCGGGCTAGGAGCTCCACAAGCTCCTGTGCTAACCACTACACTACTGCGGCCATGGTTTAATATTTATGACAGTATTTTATAATGTTTTTAAAATAAATTACTTCTCTTCGGGTTTCATGAAGGGGAAAAAAATAACGTCGCGGATGGACGGGGAATTTGTGAGTAGCATTACCAAACGGTCCAGCCCCAGACCTATGCCCGATGTAGGGGGCATCCCGTATTCTAACGCTCGTATGAAATCTGTGTCCATCCTCTGCGCTTCTTGGTCTCCTTTTTTCAGGTCCTTTTCCGCCTTCTCCCAGTATTCCCTTAGCTGTTGCGGATCGTTTCCTTCCGAATACGTGTTGACGAGTTCCCATGTATTCACGAAGGTCTCAAACCTCTCCGCTATCCTCTCGTCTTTCGCTTTTCTCTTCGCAAGACCTGAAACGTCCGCGGGGAAATCGTATATGTGGATTGGCTGGATTAAATGTTCCTCCACCTTCTCCTCGAATATCCTGAAAACGATCTCGCCCCACGTCATTCCATCCTCTGTTTCAACGTTAAGTTTTTTCGCGATCTTTTCCGCTCCTTTTACATCCGTTTTTGTCAGGTCCTCGCCGGTGTACTTCTTTATAGCCTTCAGCATCGACATCCGCCTCCAGGGAGTTTTGAACTCAATGACCTTCCCTTGATAAACTACTTTGGTTTTTCCCGCCACCTTCTTTACGACATGCTCTATCATCTCCTCCGTGAGGTCCATGCTGTCATTGTAATCCGCGTAAGCACACATGGTCTCCATTAACATGAATTCCGGGTTGTGCGTTTTGTCTATGCCCTCGTTCCTGAAATCCTGGGAAAATTCGAAAATGCGCTCGTAACCCCCTACGATCAATCGCTTCAGGTACATCTCGTTTGCAATCCTCATGTACACCTTCAAATCCAGAGCGTGGAGTTTTGATTCGAAAGGACGTGCGGACGCGCCTCCGTATACGGGCTGGAGGATCGGGGTCTCCACTTCTATGAATCCTCTCCTGTTCAGGAATTCCCTGATACCCTCTATCGCCTTTCGCCTTTTCTCGAATATTTCCCTGATTTCGGGGTTTATGAGGAGGTCCACGTATCTTTGCCGGTAGCGGAGTTCCTTGTCCTTCAGGCCGAACCATTCCTTCGGGAGAGGTCGTATGGATTTCGTGAGCAGTTCGAAATCCCTTACCCATACGCTCAGCTCGCCTTTTTTCGTTCGGCAGACAAAACCCTTCGCTCCTATTATGTCTCCTGTGTTGATCATCTCATCGAAGAACCTGAACTTCTTTCCTCCGGTTGCTTTCTCCTCTATTATGAGCTGTATCCTCCCTGAAAAATCCTCGAGGTCGGAGAAGACCAGCCTCCCGTGTTTCCTTATCGATCGTATTCGACCAGCAACCGAAACCTTCGCCTTCGTTCTTTTCGATCCTTTCTTCAGTTTTGAGAATTTCGAAACAATTTCCTTCACATCATGCGTTTTCTCGTATTTTCGCTTGTAGGGATCATCCGTTTCCCTAAGCTTTTTCAGCTTATCCAACCTCTCCTCAATTTCCGAAAGCGATTCCCTTTCGCTCATGATTCCACCCATATCCTTCCGAAATAACCCTCGAATTCTTTGGCGAGCGATTCCGAATTTATTAAAACGTTCGCTTCGTGGTTCTTGTCGATCGAATAGTAGCTCCAGTTCGTCGACCCTATAATAACTATTTTTGAATCGATTATAATAAGTTTAGCGTGCGTTGTCACGTCCTTGGAGTCGAACTTTATGTCCACGCCCCTCTCCCTCAGTATGCCCAGAACCGGCTTCTCGGTCGGTGTTTCATCCGTTATTATTTTCACTCCAACGCCCCTTTCAGATGCGTTTCCGAGGGCGTGAATCAGTAAATTGGATGGGCTGTCCGGGTATGAGGGGTAATAGTTAACATTGTACATGAGTATGTGTACCGAAGAATTCGCCGAATCTATGAGGTTTTTAAGCGTGGAGAAATATTCCCTGTCGTTCAAAGGGATAACCTGGTTTTCCCCTATTTCAGCGGGGGGTTTCGCAGGCAACAGAAAAGAGCCGAGAACAAGCCCGGATAGAAAAACAAGGATAAAAACCATGAGTTTTGCTAAAGAAGGCATAAAAATAATATAAATCTCGGTCTTAAAAAAATAATTACGAAATATATTAACTAAAAAACAATATTTATATATTGAATTTGAATTTTGGCAAGAGGGTCTCAATGAGGGGGGAAATTTTGAAACTGAACTTTTTAATCGGGATAGTTTTAATGTTGGCTTTTTTTGTTTTAAACATCTCTTTTTATTCGGTGCCAACGTTTGCTGTCAACAGCACTAACGATAACTTCAGTGTCACCCCCGATAACGTTTCGATCAACTGGATAGAGGACATGATAAACGTCACCTCTTTTGTTGACAATTTAATCGTTGTCGTGAACAACACAGCAACAGAGATAGATCCAAAATACTGGACCTCTAACCCTTATTCTTCATGTGGTCCAGGTTCATGCTGGCCGAACGACACGGTTATGGGAAACTGTTTCAGCGGAGCCACCGGTAGCGGGATGAAATTCAAGGTGGAGAACGCGACAGGAACGTATTCAATCCTCACATACAGCGGTGAGTTGAACGACACAAACAGCACGACCTTTAATCTCACAGCTTATCAGTACTGCCCACCTGGTCTATATTCGGGGTACTTCTATGTCTTCAAGAACGGGACCTCTAGCGAAAAAGCGAAGGTTACGGCGAACGTGAGCATACCGATAAATCCCCAGAACACCTTCAACTTCACGGGACGTTACGCTACCTTCAAGGGTTCGTTCACAGCAGAGAATGAAGAGGATTACCATTCATTCTATTTCAACACAAGCCATATCGAGAATTCAACGGGCGGAACCATAAAACTGACGGGTATGACTAAAGACATCGACATTTTCCTTTTCTCTGGTTCCTCTGTTTTAAAGAGATCCATTAACAAAAACAGCGAAGATGAGGAGATAGAATTTGTTCCGTGGCCGAGTCAGGAGATAATGGAAATAAGAGTTTACGGAAATAATATATCGGACTACAACGGTTATATTTATTTCACCCCACTTGGTGTGGCGAACGCGAGCGATACGAACCAGGAATTCAATGATACCAATCCTGTGAATTTCGGGGTTCTTGATCCCAACCAGACTTCATCAGAGGTTCTTATAAACATAACCAACATTGACGACCAGTCTGCCAATGATGTTGGCGAAACTTCGGAAATATACCGCGTTGACAGATGGCTTAACCAGAACCAGGCAGGAACATATTGGTTCCTTGTCCCGGGCTTTGCGGAGAAGGTGAAGATTAAGGTTGAGTGGACAGCCAATACAACATACAATCTGTTCCTTAGAAGCGTGAACAATGCTCTTATGGGAAACTTGAGCGAAAAATATAAAAATGCGAACAAGACAGGAAGCGTTCAAGAGGAATTTGTAATCGTCAATTCTTCAATAAGCGAATCTAATGACGGTTACTGGAATATCACGGTATTGAACACGAGCGCGATAAATGGGTCTTACAACGTGACGGCATACGTATGGATGCCTGAAAGTGGGTGGTTCGAGAGCGATTACACGAATGGTTTCGATTTCAATTCAAGCGGAGGCGTGAACAGCTCCTTAAACTTTTCCGTTAACATAACCGTCCCGGAACTGAACCTTACCAACGGAACGTATGAGGGTTTCCTTCGTTACAACAACACAGAAGGATGGAAGTTGAACGTTCCATTCGAATTTCAGGTAAAGGCCGGGATGCTTTTCATGAATAATGATAACATAACCTCGAGCACGTACACCGTAAGAGATAACATGGGATTTGACAGGCTGGGTTCGAACGCCATCGTTCTCAACATAACTTATAACAACACCGGAGGCTACCCGATTTATTACAACGAGACGAACAGCAGCAACAAGCTCTATTTAACCTCAAACACATCCAATTACATAGAGTTCATCGTGGACCAGCTGCCGGGAGATGGATCGAAGATAAATAGCAACACGAACGGAACAATGGACATACGTTTGCTGATAAACACGTCGAAAACCAATGACTTTCAAGGAACTTATACAGGCAACATAACATTCAACACAACGAATGCCACTGTGAACTCCTCTTCCTATCCGTTCAGGACTTATGTTTTCACAATGAGTGTCATCCTGAATGATGATCTTACCGTTAACATATCCAGTCTCACCCCAAGTAC
>JAGMCY010000183.1 GCA_023128965.1 Candidatus Aenigmatarchaeota archaeon
TAAGTCTCCCTGACATTGAGGACAGAATCACTAATTTAAACACTTGCGCTCAAAAAAGTTATTAGTGGTAACAACCGAAGCAGAACTCCGTTCTGCTTCATTTGAAATCGCGCCTCGGTAGCTCAGTTGGCAATTTCGAAAGAAACGGAACAAGTCCGTTTCGGTCTGCAACAGAGCGATCGGTTTGTATCGGTATGTTGACCGGTGAATCAAAAACCGGGATGACTTGATAGACTGACGTTCGCGAAGCGAGCATCCTTCGAAAGATACCGATAGGTCGAGGGTTCAAAAGCGAAAGAAGCAGATTCCATCTGCTTCCGCCTGAAATTCCCTCCCGAGGCTTTTCTTTTTTCACATCCCCGGCTCGTCCCTCATAGGAGCCTCTCCCTTTACAAAGCCCCTTAAGAACCCCGTTATCACGCATTCGCCATTATACCAAAAGGCGCATTTTTTCTCTGTGCACACATTCGATATTTGCGGGCATAAAGACCGGATCGGACAAAACATAACATCACCTGTTTAGTATTGTCAGCGGGTTTAAAAAGCGCTGGAGTTAAAAGTACGTGATCAAGAGCCATATGTAGAACGGGACTATTATCAGGGTGAAAGCGATACCCACCACGAGCATTATCCTTGCGAACTCCCTTTCCCTTTCCTTGTGCATTTTCCAGGCGACCACACCGCCTGCCGCACCCAAGAATATGGGAACGAACATCCACCAGAGCGAAACATCCTTTTTTTCTTCCTCTTCCATGCTAGAGTTTTGTAAGCGAGAACTTAAAAGTTTTCACTTTTTCTTCTTTCTTAAAGGCTGGTAAAGAGGGCAAGCCTTCGCGTTCAACGGCATCACGCTCCTTTGGACGCTCTCGAGTTTCGGATTCGTGCATTCAATCCCTTCCGTTTCGAATCTTGCGGTTCGCAGCCCCCATATGCAGTTTTTGCAAAACCTTACAGGCATTTGATCCCCAATTAATAATTCGCGGAGCATATTAAAATTTTTATATCATCCTGACAAGATTACTTCATGATAGTTCTGGGGAATGACGAGTTTGCAGAAGGCGTCGCGAAGAAGATGAACGCGGACTTTGCAAAACTCGAGACCAAGAAGTTCCCGGATGGGGAGTATTATCTGCGAATTCTTGAACCAGGCAAACTGAAAGGTCAGAAAGTCATTTTCGTATCCAGGGGCAGAACTCCGGGGCTCAGCCAGGACAGGCTGCTCACGAAGTCCTTGCTCGTTCTCTTCAGGCTTGCTGAGGTCGGCGCTAAGAAGATCGGGCTCTTCCTCCCTTACATGCCTTATTCGAGGCAGGACAAGGAATTCCTTCCGGGAGAGGTGGTGTCGGTGAATATATTCAGGAAAATACTGGAGGATAAGTGCGATCTCATAGTAAGCGTGACGAACCATGACAAGCGTGAGGAGGGATGGATAGACAAGAAGTTTTACAATATAGACGGAACGAGAGCGGCGATAGAGTTCCTGAAAACAAAGAAATTCAGTAGCCCTGTTGTGGCTGCTCCTGACATGACATCCAAGGGTAGCGTGGAAAGAATAGCGGAAGCCATAGGCGGCGAGGTGCTCGCACTGAAAAAGGAGAGGGACAGGAAAACAGGGGGGATAAAAACTTCCGGCGAGATGCCCGGTTTGACCGGAAAGGAAATAATATTCTTTGATGACATCGCCTCCTCAGGCGGAACGCTCATGTGTGCAATAGAAAAGGCGAAAAAGGCGAACGCCGATAAGATAATCTGCGTGGTGGTGCACGCACTTGACGTGCACAACGAGATAGCCGGCAAGAACTCGGTGGATATGATAAAGGAAGCGTGCGATGAATATTACGCAAGCGACACCATAGAAAATCCGGTTCAGGGGTTCTCGATTGTTGGCCAGGTCGCGGAGTTCTTCAAAGAGAATTTCTGAGAAATTAAATATCACCAAGAGGGTGTTTCCCTGTTTCCATATATTTTATTATTTGCCTCTTGTTGAGCTTGTCCAAGCCTAGATTCTTCATTGTCCTTGCTTCTTCAAAAAGATCGTTTTTGGTGCTCTTGACAATTGCGCTACGTGCCTTATTTATATATGACTCGCTCATCGGGCACTCAACTCCCAGTTTTTTCCCCAACGAGATTATAGGTATAAGACTGCAAGGAACGTCTTCCCACAAATACCTTACATTCAGACTGGTTGGTCCCATGAGGTCTTTGTAAGCATTCGTGTTCCGTATCGCTTCAAGCGGGGTTGCACCCTCTGACTCAGGACCATACGTGTACTTCAGCCACCCCCTCAGGTCTCTTACCTTTACGTCCATTGCGTCAGCTACTTGAACTCTCTCTTGGTCAACATCATTAACCCATCCTATTGTTACATCATTCAGTCCTTCTGTATAAAACAGGAATTCTTCTTTGTCACCTATTCTGTTGGCGTTGATAATCGTTATAGGGACATGCAGAACCCCTCCGATATTTTCCAAGCTCGTGTAGAGAACATTTTTCACTTTTCTAAACTGTGAGTAAACGTTTTTTGTGCTGTTGATAATATTCTTTGTTTTATTTGCGGGGATTGCAGAAACATTCACGCTCTCCTTTACCCCGTGTATCCTGACGTATTTCTCTGCATCGCTCCTGCTGGCGTAGACAAAGGTTGCGGCTTCCCCGATGGTTATATCGGGCATATCCTTCTTTTTCTTCTTGTAGTAATTCTTGATTGTCTGGTGAAATTCCAGCGCACCGAATGTCCTTCCCGGGTTGAGCAAGATAACCTGACCATCGCTTAGGTGAGGTGCGATCGTTTTTGCAATGTATTTATGACCCCTTGCGGGTATGGCTACCATTATAACATCAGGTTTGTCGTCGCCCTGGAATATCTCTTCAATGTAAGAAGAAACCTTGTTCAGTTCGGTTGTGCCCCTTATGAATTTATCCTTCAAACCCTTTCTGTGCATGTCCTCTACTGTTACTAATTTCTTTGGCTTGAGCTCCGCATCCTTTGGGTCCAAATACAGTTTCTTTTCCATACCAGGATGGAAATCAACGTATAACTTATTGTCTGCCATTATGCGACTTATGTGCTCTTCGCTCCTGTTCCAAAGGCTGACGTAGTTGCCCATTGAACATATGATGGCGGCCATCGCCTTCCCGCCGTGACCTGCTCCCAGAACTGCGTATTTGGTCATAGCAGTAAGTATATGACACTAAAACTTAAATTCATAACTTTCCGGTGAAAATAAAGAATATAGAATTATTTCCCGTGCTTCATGAATTGAGCAAGCAAAGCTTCCAGCTGGATTTCAGGGGAACCTCCCTGGTTCATTCTGAATTCGAACTCCCCGATCTGTTCCACGAGGTCGATCTTCTTCTCGTCCGGGACGTCGAGCAGATAGAGCTCCTTGTGTATCCCCTTTATGATATCTTCCCCTGAAAGGCCCTGCGTGATTAGGAGATCGCTCAGCTTCTTCCTCGCTTCTGGGAATTTCCCCTTCAGGGCGTTTTGCATCATTTCCTTGATGTCCTCGGGTTTTGACTGCGCCGCTGCCTCGTAAACGGTCTCCTTCGTGACCTTCCCTAAAGCGGAACTCGCCTGCAGGAGGTTCGCCGCCTGGCGAAGGTCGCCCTCGCAGATCTCGTATATCGCCTTGGTCGCGTCCTTCGCCACGTTCAGTTTTTCGCCTTTCGCGATCCTCTTTACGTATTCATCCACGTTATCCTCTGCCATCCGCTTGAACCGGAAGACGGAAGTTCGAGACTGTATGGGCTCGATTATCTTGCTGGAATAATTACAGGAGAGAATGAATCTGCACGAACCCGAGAACCTTTCCATCGTCCGCCTGAGGGCCTGCTGCGCTTCAGTGGTTAGCGCATCCGACTCGTCGAGAAAAACGATCTTGAAATCCGCCCCGAGCGACTTTATGCGGGCGAAGTCCTTGATCCTCCCCCGGACGATGTTGATGCCACGCTCGTCCGACGCATTTGTCTCCTGGAAGTTCTTCTTCCAGTTCTCCTCTCCGAAGAGCTCCCTTGCCAGGCAAAGCGCAATTGTCGTCTTCCCAACGCCCGCCGGACCTGCGAAGAGCATGTGCGGGATCGCACCCTTCTTGACCCAGGCTTTCAGCCTGGAAACAATGCTTTTCTGGTTAACAACCTCTTTCAGATTTTTTGGTCGGTACTTCTCGGTCCATATCTCTAATTTCATACAATCCTAATGGTTTGGTTATTTTTAAGTTTATTACACATTTTTCGGTCTTTCCCTTACAAAAAAGAAGGGTTTTTAAGGGCGGAAGGGAAATTATAAATATGAAGAAGAATTTCGCGTTCGTATTGCTGTTGATCTCCATAGTTTCAATCATTTCGGTTTCAGGCTGTACTGACGTTTACGTGGACGAGAAGATCGCGAAATATACTTCCGGGAAAATAGAAGAACCCAGTTTAAGTTATGATCCTCCTTCCTATTCTTTCACTCCCAAACAATACGACAACGAGGA
>JAGMCY010000184.1 GCA_023128965.1 Candidatus Aenigmatarchaeota archaeon
ATTCCTCTACGACGAGGCAGGAAGATGGATAGGATACACGAACACAGGCTGGAAGTTGATAATAGACAACACGGACCCGGACATATCAATAGTCATAAATAACGATGATGTTTACGCGAATTCAACCTCTGTAACACTAAGTTTGACCTATTCAGACCCGGGTGGTTCGGGTGTCAGTGATTGCAGATACAGAAACGAAGGCGAGGCCTGGACTCCCTGGGAGGCATGCACAGCGACAAGGTCATGGACATTGACAACGGGCGACGGGGTAAAAACCGTTTACTATGAGGTAAGAGATTTGGCGCTTAACGTAAAACAGGAAAACGATTTCATAACCTTGGATACAACATCTCCAACCACAACCATAAACTTGGTAGGAACCCTGGGCTGGAACGGCTGGTTTACAACTGATGTCCAGGTCACGTTAACATGTTCAGACACGGGAGGCTCTAACTGCGATACCACGTTTTATTGCGTAGACACGACAGATACCTGCTCGCCTTCCACAACCTATTCCATTCCATTCAACATTACCTCAGAAGGGACAAACTACGTGAGATTTTATTCGACGGATATCGCAGGCAACCAGGAAACTCCCACCCAGTCCATTGAGATAAAAATCGACAAAACCAACCCTTCCTTTATTTCCTACTCAATCTCAGGCTGCGATTACACGGACAACCCAAACCAAATCTGCTGGGTAAAATCAGGGACACAGACAACCCACAGAATACAACACACCGATTCACCCTCAACCCCCTGGAGACAATACATCACCTTCACAAGCGGCTGCAACCCGAATGGATGCGGGTGCAACTGGGGCGAGCTCTGCTCGAGCGGGGACGAGATAAAATCGAGCGTGTCGGTCGATACAGGTGCTGTTGCAACCCATATGTGGAATGATAATTATCTAGATATATCAGCGGTTTCCTGCATAGGCGTCTGCACGGGAACGGACATCGAAGAGGAGTGGACCGTAACCGCGGGCACCAGCGAAAAGGACTACGCAATATACACATTCCTCTACGACGAGGCAGGAAGA
>JAGMCY010000185.1 GCA_023128965.1 Candidatus Aenigmatarchaeota archaeon
ATTCTCACAAAACCCACGAAAGCGAATATCGTTAGCAAGCGTTTTGAAAACGGGGTTCTTAGAATAGAACTCATTTGAGTAATCGAAATTTATATTCAGACTCAACCAATAATTTTATGTGAAAAACAAAATTCCCTTTTTGCCGCTTCCATACAAAATGGTTAGGAAAATAACAGATTATTTTCTAGGTCTTGGTGAAAACCTCACTAACATGTTCCCCTCCCTTGAATACGATCTTGAACAGTCCGGGTTCGAGATATCCCCAAGGAGGTGGATGTCCATCGCCCTCTTCGCTTTCATATCCTATTTCATCCTCATATTCGTGATCCTGTTTATGGTCACCCTTGCCGCGAGGATTGAAATACAAAGGGCCTTAAGCGTTTCGCTGCTTGCAGGGCTTGGACTAGGTCTTGGGAGCTTCCTGTTTTTGAGTTTTTATCCAAAGCTTTCGGCGCAGAAAAGGGTCAACCGCATCGAGAAGAGCCTTCCTTTCATGCTTCACCACATCCTTATTCAGGTTAGGTCAGGTGTCCCCCTCTATGACACGCTCGTTTCCATAGCACAGAGTGATTACGGATTGCTTTCGAAAGAGATGAGGAGGGTGGTGAACGAGATAAATACGGGTAAATCAGAGGCTGAAGCTCTTGAAAGGATAACGAGGGAAACGCCTTCTTTATTCTTCAGAAGGGTGATGTGGCAGATGATCAATGCCCTTAAATCAGGAGCCGACATAGGGACTACAATGAAGGAAATTGTTGAGAACCTCGCTGTGGAGGAGAGGGTAGCGATAAAGAAATATGGAGCGCAGCTCAACCCTCTAGCCCTTATGTACATGCTCTTTGCGATTATATTCCCAACACTGGGTATAACCTTCCTCCTAGTCCTCGCATCCTTCACAGGAATCGCGATTAACCTTGAATTGGTTTTGTTCGGTATAATAGGCGTTCTCATACTCTTCCAGTTCATGTTCATAGGATTGATCAAATCAAGGAGGCCTGTGGGGATATATTAAGGTGAAAAGATGATTTACAGATTTTTCCCTAAAAGCTATAGGGAGCATATAAGGGGAAGGCTGGAACTTGCTGGAATGAAGACAAAAAGTGAATCTTATATAAATAAATCCGTTTTCATAAGCCTGATGTTAGCGACTGTTATAACGGTCGTTGTTAGGGTTCACGCCATTTTAATTTTCATGGGCGTGTTCGCGGGCGTTTTCATATTCTTAAACGCTTACCTAACGCTGACTATTGATAAGAGGAGGAACTTTGTTGAGAACGTTCTTCCGGATGCGTTGGAATTAATGGCCGCGAACATACGGGCGGGATTCATACCGAGTAAAGCGATTCTGCTGAGCGCGAGGAACGAGTTCGGTCCCTTGGCGGAAGCTATAAGGAAATCCGGCAAGGAAATAATGACAGGGAAATCTTTAACGGAAGGGTTGAACGAAATACCTAAATACATAAAATCCGAAGTTCTCGAAAGGTCGATAAAGCTGATAAGCGAAGGTTCGGCAAAAGGAGGTCAGCTTGTTTCCCTTCTGGAGGAAAACGCAGTGGACATCCGAAGGAAACAGGCGATAAAAAAGGAAGTCAAGGCGAACATTATAATGTACGGGATATTCATAGTTTTCGCCGGCGTTTTCGGAGCACCTGTCCTTTATGCGTTGTCTCTCTATCTCATAACAACACTCACTTCGATGAGTTCAGCAAGCATCGCTGCAACCGAGGTGATGTCAAGAGGTGTTCCATTCTTCAGTGGGGGTGTTGAGATTTCGACGGACTTTCTCTTCGGGTTTTCGGTGGTTTCCATAATGATAACCACGTTCTTTTCAGGTCTCATAATAGGACTGATAGATACCGGGAGGGAAATGGGAGGGATCAAATACGTCCCTATCTTCATGATAATCGCCCTTGTCGTTTTCTTCGGTGCAAATTATTTAATAAGCAGCATGTTCTCGACCTTCATGCCTGGATGAAGATATATATACCAGTTTAAACCAATTATAAAGTGATCAAATATGAAATTTGGAAATAAAAAGGCACAGTCTGCAATGGAGTATTTGATGACATACGGTTGGGCAATATTGATCGTCATAATAGTGGCAGCAGCTCTTTACGCCTTGGGCGTATTCAATCCAGCGACGTTCACGGGAAGGACAGCAACGGGCTTCACGCAGCTTGGAGCACCGAGTGACTGGGATTTGGCAGCAAGCGATGGTGTTTTCAAAATGAAGCTTTCAAACAACAAGATAGCATCACAGGTAACCATAAAAACAATCACCGCCGCACTGAGAGGTGGTTCAACATACACATTCAACACAACAAACTGCACTGGTGATGGCAACTACATGTTAATCGGGCCTGGCGGAGAAAGAGACATTGACACACAATGTACAACACCCACTTATAACCTAACTTACTCAGGATTATCAACAGGGACTAGCTATTCGGTGAATGTGGACATACTTTACAACGCAGGCGGATACGACCACACGGATACAGGGACTGTGACCGGTGTTGTTAGTTAAGTGGTATAGTCTAGTTGCCCTTTGGTATTTTTTACTCCTTTCTTTATTTTTATTTCGGTAGATCTATTTCTATAATTAGTGATTTTCATGTACAAACAGGTGATCGTGGTCAGGAAGGATCTGAAAATGGATAAGGGGAAGATCGCCGCGCAGGTAGCGCACGCCTCCCTTGAAGCGTACAAGAAAGCAGATACAAAGGACGTAATTGGATGGGAAGCGGAGGGGATGAAAAAGGTTGTGGTCGGGGTGAAGGACATTAAAGAGTTCATGAAGATAAAGGAGAGGGTGAAGGAGGCGAATATCCCTTATTCTGTCATTCGTGATGCCGGGAGAACACAGATCAGGCCGGGGACTGTGACAGCAATGGGCATCGGACCGGCAAAAGAGGAGAAAATAAACAGGATAACGAAAAATCTTAAATTACTTTAATCCTGTTACCCGAATTTGAAAAAATAAGCGTGTATTTAAATAAGAACCCGAATTTATTATTACGTGATTTTCATGTCAAAGGAGAAACTCCAGGAGAAGTATGTCCTCTACCAGCTTCTGAACCAAAACCTAGAGAGTCTTAAACAGCAGATGCAGCTCGTTGAACAACAATTTATCGAGGTCAAATCGACCATAATGTCCATAGATGATCTGAAGGGTATGGGCGAAAAGAACGAGATATTCCTCCCCTTGGGTAGCGGGTGTTACGGAAAGGGTAAGATAACGGAGAGCAATGAGATGCTCTTGAACGTGGGAGCTGGGGTATTCGTAAACAAAGAGGCAGCTGCCGCGAAATCATTACTTGAGAAAAGGGTCAAAGAACTCGAAGGGGCGGGCGAGGAAATACAGGCACAAATGGAGAGGATCTTAAAACAAATGAACGAACTCGGTGTTGAAATCCAGGAGCTCGCCAGAGGAGAGGAAAAACCTTAATTTATACCTCGGAATATATAATTAATATGATACTCGTCCTATTTTCCATACCCCTTATAGTTTTCGCTTTGTTAACTGTTTATTCCAAGGATCTTCTCTTCTCCGTGATATTTCTCGCGGTTGTTTCGATGAACCTTGCGCTGCTCTTCGTTTTTTTGCAGGCGCCCGATATCGCGATAACGGAGGCCGCTGTTAACGCTGGCCTAACGACCCTGATTTACGTGATAGCCATAAAGAAGACGAGGAGGCATGAAGAATGATTCTAAGAAGCGTCGTTCTTTATCTTTGCATCATCATTTTGTTCATCTCGATAGTCAGCGTACTGATTTCGCCTGTTTTCAACAACTGGGAGAGCAGGGATGTAGCGAGGTATTACATAGAGGAAGGGGCGAAGGAAACCGGTTCAGCGAATCTCGTAAGTTCAATAGTCTGGGATTTCAGGGGTTTTGACACGTTAGGGGAGGAAACGGTTTTGTTTACAGCGGCAGTCGGGGTTTTCACTATCATAGTTTTCGGTTTAAAGCTCACTAGGAAGATGGGATAATGGACGTGATAATACGAACGATTGCGAAGGGGATTTTCCCTTTCATAATACTGCTGGGTTTCTTCATAATATTTCATGGCCACCTAACCCCAGGGGGTTCATTCCCTGGGGGAGCGATAGTCGCCTCGGGGTTCGCTTTGATTGCCGTTGCGTTCGGGATAAAAAGGGCTGAAATGCTTGTGAGGGAAAAGACCCTTCGCATAATGGAAGGGATCGTGGCGATGATAATCGTTATTCTCCTGCTTTACGAATCATTCATAAGGGAATACATTGTTTCAGAGGGGGAAATGTTCGGGTTTTGGAGTGCGCCCGAAATTCTCTCGCTCAATGTTGTGGGGGGCATAATGGTGATGTGCGCCCTGACGCTGATCGTGTTTTTAATGATAAAGGAGTGAACATGCTGGAAACGTTAATAACGAGCGCATTGCTCGCGGTTGTGGGGATATATTGCGTGGTGGTCAAAAAGAACCTCATAAAGAAGGTAATAGGTTTAGCGATATTCACTAATTCAATCCATCTCCTGCTCATCTCCATAGGTTTCAGAGAGGGCGGTATCGCTCCTATAATAACCCAGGCAAATCTTGTGGGTTTCGCAGCACGTGCTGTCGACCCCTTGCCGCAGGCACTCGTCCTCACCTCGATAGTGATACAGTTGAGCGTGACAGCGCTTGCCCTAAGCATAGCGATACTCGCGTTTCGACACCTGAATACGTTGAACACCGATAAGATGAACAAGCTGAGTGGTTAATATGTTGGAGTATATCATTTCGATCCTCATAGTTTCGTCTTTCCTTATGCTGGTCCTTAAAAGGGATTTAATAGCGATAGGAGCGATACTCGTTTCATTCTTCATGATGGTCCTCCTTTTTTTCCAAGACCAGATAACGATAGTCAGGTTTGGCGGGTGGGTTCCTCCCTTCGGGATAGTCTGGGTGATGGACGGGTTGAGCTTGTTTGTAGGACTTTTGATAACAGGTATTTCCTCCCTGGTCGCAATATACTCGATAAAATACATAAAGGAGAGAAAGCATCGTTTCTACACGCTCTTATGTTTGATGACAGCGGGTCTGCTCGGGGTGTGTTTAACAGGCGATATATTCAACATGTACGTTTTCTTCGAGATCCTCTCCATCGCTTCTTACGGGCTGGTCTCGTTTTTCCTTGACGAGGACGCGATAGAGGGGGCTTTCAAATACATCATAATCGGGTCTTTCGGAAGTTCTTTCATCCTCCTTGGAATCGCGTTGTTATACGGGGTTACGGGGACGCTCAATTTCGCTGACCTCGCCCTGAAGATTTCTCATTCTCCAGTCTTCATGATTGCCCTTGGCCTGATAATAGGTGGTTTCGCCTTTAAGGCCGCGATAATCCCGTTCCATGCGTGGAAGCCGGACGCGATCGAAGGGACGCCAACTCCCATAGGGGCGATCTTCACCACATCTTCCTCAGCTGTCGGTGTCTACGGGATTATGAGGATTCTCTTCGTTTTCGGTATGATTCAGTTGAATTTCGCGCTTATAGGTTTCGGGGTTCTCACGATGATGGTGGGAGCATTGCTAGCGCTAGTCCAGATCAACGCGAAGCGGATGCTCGCTTATTCGAGCATATCCCAGATAGGATACGTTGTCATGGTGATAGGATTCGGGACGACACTAGGCCTAACCTCCGGCCTTTACCACATCCTCAACAACGCCCTTATAAAGGGGTTGCTATTCATGGGTATAGGATGCGTGATATACCTCACCGGAAAGGAAAATCTAGATGAAATGGGCATGAATAACACACCCCTGCTTATATGCATGGGTATTGGGGTCTTGTCGATGGCAGGGATTCCTCCGTTGAACGGGTTTGTTTCGAAATGGCTCATATTCATGGCCTCATGGGAGATAAACCCCATACTGACTGTACTAGCGATAATCGCTTCAGCCATAACCCTTGCATACGGATTCAAGATATTCTCTTCCATATTTTTGAGCGGGAAGAAATCCAGTGGCGAGATCCCGAAAATCATGCTGGTGCCCGTGGTGATCCTGACGATATTGTGCGTATTGATAGGGATTTTCCCTCAACTCGGGTTGAACATTGTTGAGCCGGCGGCGAATGCTTTATTAAATCAGAATCAATATATAACTGCTGTGCTGGGAGGGTAAAGAAGGTATGAAATATTTGGTGAGGTGAATGTTCGAGTACTGGTCATTGTTCGTCCTTACGTTTGCAGGTTTCATAGGACTGGGTTTCCTGATATACTTTCTGGGGAACAGGAAATCCAGGTTTGAGGAGAGGAAGTTCGAAACCTACACGTGCGGTGAACCATTCCCGAAGGTTCACGTGAGTCCGGAGAATTTCTACGTTGCTATCAAGAAGGGCTTAGGGATAAGGGATCTACGCGAAATCCATTCAGGAAAGCTCTCGGATTATTTGCTGTGGTTTCTGATAGGTATGGTTGTCGTAATTCTGATGGTGCTGTGGGTATGAAGGAAGAGATGATAAAACTCGAACCAAAAAAGCGAATGAAAGGGGTTGAGAAATCCCTATTTAAAAAATTCGCGGGCTATTGCAGGAAGAAGTCGCCATGGATTCTCCACCTGGGAGCGAGCGGGTGTAACGGATGTTCGATCGAAATACTCGCCGCTCTCACGCCGAAATACGATGTTGAAAGATTCGGTATCCTGGCGAAGGGATCTCCAAGACATTCTGACATCCTCATAATCGAGGGCCCTGTGAACGTTAAAATGAAGGAACGTTTGAAAACAATTTACCAGCAAATGCCCGATCCTAAATACGTGATAGCGTTCGGGACGTGTCCCATCTCGAAAGGCGTTTTCTACGATTGTTACAACGTTGTCGGTCCCCTGGACAAGATAATCCCTGTCGATGTCTACGTCCCCGGCTGCCCTCCGAAACCCGAAGCCCTGATACAAGCGATTGTTAAAATCATGGAGAAGATGTGATATGCACGTGGAAAGCTATCTGAAGCGGATGAGGCCAAAAAAAGAAGGCGAAAATCTTTGGATTTCTCTCGAAAGGAAAAAACTCCTTCCCACTCTCAAGGATTTGAAATCCCTTGGCGTGTCAAGGGTATCCTCGATATCCGGGGTTGATGAGGGAAAAACGATAGACGTTATCTACCACTTCATTCACAAGAAAAAAACCATAAACTTTCGAATCTCACTCGATAAAAAGAATTGTGTGGTGGACAGCATAACCGATATATATCCGGGTGCGAACCTCTTCGAGAGGGAGCTTTACGAGATGATGGGGGTCCAGGTGAAAAACCATCCGAACCTGAAAAAGTTGTTTTTGGATAAAAATTCCCCGAAAAATCCTCTGAGGAGGAGTTAGATCTCGGGTGGTCAACCGCAAGCTTTATTAAGTTCGAATGAAATATTATTCATATGAAACCATATTCATATTCATTTTATAAGTTTTTCACGAATTTCTCAAACAAGACAAAGTCAGACATTATAACGCTGCTGAGAGACGGGCCTCTAAGCGTAAAAGGGATCACCAGAAAAATAGGCGGGGAGCAAAGCAAGGTATCGCATAGTCTTAGGGATTTGAGGGAATGTCATATTTTAAACGTAAGGCATGAGGGGAAGCAGAGAATATACTCATTGAATGAGGAAACCGTTACCCCGATTTTGGAAATAGTTGAAAGGCATGTTAGAAAGAATTGTCTCAGGTGTGGAAGATGAGGTTCAAGGAAGTATATCTGGATAATGGAGCGACTACAAAAATCGACCCAGAAGTTTTGAAAGCGATGATGCCCTACCTT
>JAGMCY010000186.1 GCA_023128965.1 Candidatus Aenigmatarchaeota archaeon
CAAAATATTCTGAAACGAATCTGTCCATTTCAATCATCCCTGTACACAGTCCTGGTCCCGTGGTTTTCAAATCTGAAGGGGACGTGCCTTAAGGACTCCAAATTCTTTATCAAAAGGTTTTGTCTTTTCTGTTCGCAATAGAAAAGTAGGAATCCTCCTCCACCCGCCCCCAGTACCTTCCCGCCCAGAGCCCCTGATTTCAGGGCGAGGTTGTAATGCCTTTCTATTAGGGGGTTGGTTATTCTGGAAGCAAGCCTTTTCTTGTATTCCCAATTTTTGTGGAGGAGCTCGCCGAACCTCGTTATATCCTTTTTCATGAGGGATTCTTTAAGTTCGAAAGAGAGATCCCTCATTTTGTCAAGGATCTCTATATTTTTCGAACTTTTCTTCTTCTGTTCGGAGAGGATATCCCTTGACTTTCTTTTTATGCCGGTGTAAAAGAGCAAGAGGTTGTTTTCCAGCTCTTCTCTCAAGCCCCTCGGGATCATGATAATTTCAGAGGAAACGCCCCCATCATAGTTGAAAAGTATGTGGCGAAGGCCTCCGTATGCTGAAATGTACTGGTCCTGCTTTCCTATCGGCTCTTTTAAAATTTCTATCTCTATTCTGCAAGCTTCTTTCGCAAGCTTTTCAGGGGATTTGTGCTCATCGAGGTACGCATGCAAGGCGTTGAGCAGACCGACTGTAAAAGCGCTTGAAGACCCAAGGCCGGTTGCGCTGGGTATGTCCGCCATTGATGATATTTCGATCCCTCTTAGGATTCCTGTAAGCTTCAAAGCCTCCCTTATTATGGGATGTTTTATTCGCTCAACGTTTTTCACTAACTCTGTCCTTGAGTATTTCAAAAATATCTTGTCCCTCTCGAAAAAATCCTTGACTGTTATGTACATGTACCTGTCTATCGCTGTGGATACGACAGAGCCCTGCCTTTTCGAGTAATATTCTTTCAAATCAGTACCTCCGCCGCAAAAGCTTATCCTGAATGGCGTTTTCGAGATTATCATACTCTCATTTTCGCTTGTATATTTTTATTATTAATCTTGCTGCTTCCAGCAGGTTTTCGCATACGTGATCGGATTCTGCATTAAGATTTCTGCTGCCCATTCCATCTCCTGTCCGGACTAGTATTGTTTTGCAGCCTGCATTCTTCCCCATTTCTATGTCTGTCGATCTGTCTCCAGTGACAACGCATTTTTTGGGGTCAAGCCCGAAATCCTTCGATGCCTTTAGTATCATTCCTATCTTCGGCTTCCTACACTCGCAATCTATTTTGTATTTAGGGTTCTCTCCCGGATATCCCTTGTCCGGATGGTGGGGACAGTAATATATCCCGTCCAATCTCGCTCCTCTTTCGGAGAGGAGTCTTTTGAGTCTTTCATGGATTTTCGAAAGGTCTTCTTCCGTACATAAATTCCTCGCTACCACGGGCTGGTTAGTCGTGACGATGACCAGAAATCCGTTTTCGTTCAATATTTTTATCCCTTCGGCCGAGCCCTCGATGAGCTTTAATTGGGATGGTTTGTAGAGGAGGTTGATCTCTTCATTTATCACACCGTCCCTGTCCAAAAAGACAGCGATTCTCTGGATGATCTTTCCCTTTTCATAATCCTCCCTAACTCTTTTGAGTCTTTCAGGCGTTCCTGTATCCTTTACATATTCATCCGTTACGTAACCGTACATGGGGATGTTCTTTTCAATGAGTTTGGGGAAAATGTCTTTGCTGAAATCGCAGAATTTGTTTTCAGGTATGTGCTTAAGGATCGAGCTGTTCAGGACAAAGACTGCGGCATTCGTTAAGTTTCGAAACTTCTGGCCTGGTTTCGGTTTTCCGAGGAATTTCTTTACCTTGTTTTCGGAATCTATCTCAACCAGATCGCTGTCGTAAGGGTGATCTGATTCGTGAACAACGAGCGTCGCTATCCCTTTCTTGTTTTTGTGATAGTTCACCAGTTTCTCGAAATCCATGTTGAGCATGACATCTCCGTACAAGAGGATGAAATCATTCCTTATCTTTTTTTCCGCAAATTTCACGGCTCCAGCTGTCCCCAGAAATTCATTTTCTTCCGAGTAGGTTATGCTAACGCCGAATCTCTTTCCATCTCCAAAGTGTTCCCTTACCTTTTCAGAAAGGTGTTTCACGCAGAGGATTACGTCCGTTACCCCGTGTCTTTGAAGGAGCGCTATCTGGTGCTGGAGGATGGGGATTTCGCCTATATTTATCATCACTTTGGGAATTCGCTTATTCCCTATTCTCGTCCCCTTTCCTCCCGCTAGTATTACCGCTTGCATGCGATCACTTACTTTATTTACTTGACCGTATTTAAATAAAACACTCAATACCGTGAGTGTTGTGAAAATATCATTTTTAAATGGGAATACACAATTAGAATCATGAAAATATTGATAACGGGCGGGACTGGTTTCATTGGATCACATCTCGCAGATTTTTTGGTAAGTAAGGGGTTTAAGGATGTCTATGTGGAATGCTGGTCAGGGGAAACGGTCGAGAATGTCAAGCATCTGGGAAACATGGTTAAGTTGATTAAATTTGATATCAGGGATTCCAAAAAGGTTAGAGAAGTCATAGCGAAAATAAGGCCTGATTTGATCTTTCATCTCGCGGCTCAAAGTTACGTCACGGAATCTTGGAAGCATCCGAAAGAAACCCTTGAGACGAACATCCTCGGAACCTTTAACCTTTTTGATTCCACAATAAAAGAAAGGATAAACCCTGTTATAATAAGCGTATGTTCTTCAGCAGAATACGGGATAACGGAGAGGAACGAAATCCCCATAAACGAGAACAAGAAGTTCAGACCTATAAGCCCTTATGCTGTCAGCAAGGTCGCACAGGACATGCTTTCACTCCAGTACCATAAAAGCCATGACCTTAAAATAATAAGGACGAGGCTTTTCAACACAGTAGGACCGAGAAAAAGGTATGATGCATGTTCTGATTTTGCAAATGGAATAGCGGAAGTTGAGCGTGGTATCTCGAACTGTCTTAAAGTTGGTAATCTGGATGGGATAAGGGACTTCACGGATGTGGGCGATGCCGTGAAAGCTCTTTGGTTGCTGTATGAAAAGGGGAAGGCAGGTGAAGTCTACAATGTTTGCTCCGGAAAGGGGATAAGGATTGGGGATGTTGTTAAGATTCTCAAGGGTATGGCGAAATCTGACGTCAAAGTCAAAAAGGACAAGAGCAAGATGCGAATAATTGATGATCCATTGTACATAGGGGATAACAAAAAAATTCGTTCTCTGGGATGGGAGCCCGAAATACCTATAGAGAAAACCCTGCTGAATATATTAAACTACTGGAGGGGCAAGATAAATGGAAAAGAATAAAATATCGGTGATAATCCTTACCCTCAATGAAGAGAAAGATTTGCCCGGCTGCTTGGAATCAGTAAAGTGGGCTGATGAGATCGTTATAATTGATAGTTTCAGTTCTGATAAAACAATCGAGATAGCAAAAAGATTCAAGTGTAAGATATTTCAGAAAAAGTTTGAAGGGTTCGGGGAATTGAAAAACTACGCCATCTCAAAAACTTCCAACAAATGGATTTTGAATCTGGATGCTGATGAGAGGGTTACAGAGGAATTGGGAAAGGAAATGGAGAAAATCTTTGAAAATCCCGAATTTGACGGATACTATTTCCCGAGGAAAAGCTACGTGGGTAAAAAATGGCTGAAATATGGGGGTCAATACCCTTCCTATCAGTTAAGGCTGTTCAAAAAGGATAAAGGGGGGTTTGAGGATTTTGTTATTCACGAAAGGGTCAGGATGGAGGGGAATGTAGGCTATATGAAAAACGATTTAATCCACTACAATTTTACCTCATGGAGTGATGTTATAGAAAAACAGTTGAACAAACTCACTTCAATAGAGGCTGGGGAACTTATGAAGAAAAGGTTTGTATGGTTCTATCCGGTTAAAAGGTTAAGGGAGTTCTTTAGAGAATATTCAAAACTCCGGAAAAGTGGGAACAGGAGAATGGCTAGTTATGTTCTAAGTAGGAGGGTGTTTTCTGATTACGAGATAAAATGGTTAATACCGTTCAGACCCTTCATGACTTTTTTTAGAATATATTTCATCTTACAGGGTTTCAGGGACGGTATTCACGGACTGGCATGGGCCTCGCTTACATCCATGGCTGTCCTGATAAAGTTCTTCAAATATCACGAGTTGAAGAATAATTTGATTACCCGGTAATAACTGTAAAACTAGTATCTGAAAATCTTTTTAATGCCGTGTATGTTTTTTTTCATCTCCCTCGGAGATTTTAAACCCATGAAAATTCTCTTTGTGATATACCTTGGTCTTAAGTAATATCCCTTCCACAATTTTGAACATATTTGTCTCATTTCTTCTTGCGAAAATTTCGGATGTTTGAACACGATATCAACGAAACCTTCTGAGGTCAGATATTTATCCCATTCTATGTTTTCCGGGAGCATTTCCCTTTCAGCCATCCATGAGTACAATGGAGTCCCGGGCAGTGGCTGGAGAATCACGAACTGCACCATATCTGGTTCTATTTCTTTGGCCAGATCGAATGTCTGTTTAATGGTCTCCTTGGTTTCTTCAGGATAGCCTATCATGAAAGAAGCAAAGGTCTGCATGCCCACCTTTTTCGTTGTTTTGAAAAACTTCTTTATTTGCTGGATAGTCGTGCCCTTCCTTATCCAGTTGAGTATCTTCTGGTTACCGGATTCGACTCCGACTTTGTAGAGATAACATCCAGCCTTCTTCATCAATATCATGGTCTCTTCATCCAGGGTGTCCACCCTGGCATTACATATCCAAGGAGTTTTTATGCCTCTTTTTATGAGCTCGTTGCATATCGCAATAACATGTTTCCTGTCGGCAGTGAAGGTATCATCGAAAAACTTGTAAGTCTTTAGTTTGTGTTTTTTGATACAATGTTCGACCTCGTCGACCACGTCCTTCGTGCCTCTTGGCCTGATTTTATGTCCGAACATCGTATAAGGCCAGTTACAATAAGTGCAATAATACGGACATCCCCTTGCCGTGACTATGAAAGTGAAAGGTGCAGTCAGGAGAGTATCCCTGTATTTTTCCGTTGGCAATTGCTCTCTCAGTGGCCAAGGCAGCTTATCTATTTCCTCTATTAATGGTCTTGGTTTGTTAATTCTGATTTCCCCATTTCTGTCCTTGTATGCTAATCCCTTCACGTTCTTTAAGGTTTTTTTATTTTTTAGGTGCTCAGCCAGTTCAACAAGGGTTCCTTCATATTCTCCGATGCATACAAAATCCAGTTTTGACATCCTGAGGTTGTCTTCCGGTAGGGCAGAAGCATGAGAACCCGTGAAAACGACTTTGGCGTCAATCCTCGATTTAATCATGTCAACCAATTCGGAATCATTTAGAAATGACGGTGTTGAGGTCTCAAAAACTATAATCTCCGGATTGAATTTTTCGATTCTCTCTAAAAACTCGTCTCTTGTCAGTTCAAGGGCAACAGCGTCTACCAAGAGTACGTCATACCCTGCCTTTTTAAGATTTGCTGCGGCATAAGCCAGATATACTGGAGGGTGTAACGCTCCTGATGTTTTTGCTGACCACCTAACCTGACGGTTAAAATTTTTGAAGAATGGTGGATTCGACAGCAATATTTTCATATTAGCTCACCTAAAGTTAAAGGTTGATAATAAATAAAAATTGCACAGTTAAAAATATTAAGCTTGGTGCCAGGATTAGAGGGTGGAAATGATAGAAACATTTTACGAGGTTTAATATTCCCTCCACGAATGCCTGCATTTCGTGCAACGGAAGAATAAGGTCGGGGGTTCGTCAGTTGATCTGGTCTGCTGCATCCACCATACAGCTTCCTTGTTCCCGCATTTCGGACAGATGATGCGGATCTTAGGAAGAGCTTCCTTTTTCTCCTCTATGATCACAACCTCGTCTAACGGGTCTTTCTTGACCTTTTCCTTGATCTCGATGGGCTTGTAATCCTTTATCTTGTAACCGCATTTCCTGCAGACAAGAATTGTTTTGTTATTCTCCTTCTTGGATACGCAGACCAATCCGCATTTGGGGCAGAACTGCATTGATTCACCATTAATAAAATACCTATATTCTTTGACCCTTGAATATATAAATGTAACCCCCGATGATCGCCAGGATTATCGCGACCACGAGGACTATGTTCTTCGCCACGAAAGGCAATATGTATTCTGTGACCCCTATCTTTACCCATCCGAGATACGGGATTATCATTATGACTTTTCCGTGTACTTGTTCGGGATTTATGTGTTTTTCGAACTGGTGCTGGCTTGTGGTGGCATCACCCTGCGTTTGGAATGAACCGTCAGGGTTTATCTGCTTGATTCTGTGCACTATAGGAATGTCTCTCCCCTCAGCGGAAAAGACAATCACGTCGTCTATTTCCAGGAAATTCAGGTAATCCTTAGGATCGCGAACCCCCTGTATTATGAGTATATCGCCCTTATAAAAGGCTGGAATCATGCTGTTGGATTCGACAGCAACCACAGGCATGTCGGTCGAGAGCGCTTGACCAAGAACGATGTTTATAGTGAAGGCGAGGAATACTCCCAAGAATATGTAAAGCAAAGTTTCTGTTGTCTCTCCGAAGTTGGTTTTCATGATCTTCTCCTTTTCAGTCCGTTGCATATCAGGTGGGCGACCCTGACCGGTTCGGGCATCACCGAATTTACAGAGGTGAGATTTATAATCCTTTCGCTCATGTATTCATCGATCCCGGCGTGCTGATAATATATCGTCTTCCCCCTCTTGAGAACCTTGTTTTTTACCTCAAATTCTCGAATGCTCCCAGCCTTCTCCATGAGTCCCCATCTCTTATCGGAATCCGGAAATCTCGAAAGGCTTTTCCTTATCTTCCGCATGTTTGGTTTTTCACCTATGACGACGATAACGGGTAGTTTGGTTTTTTCGTGAAGTTTGCCTATGTCAACCACGTTGAATCCCCCGAATGTTATGCCGTCCAGCATTATTACCCTCAGCTGCTCCCTGTGCTTGCTCCTGTTTATCGCTTTCGCGATCTTCTCAGTCGTATCATTCCCGTCAACCCGTATTTTTGTGGTTATCACGCCGTCTATCTGAATTCCGCCCCTGCATATAACCCCTACAAGGAGAGTGTGCTTATCTTTGAAGGTGAAGGGAGCGTCATCCCATCCTACAATTCGAATCTCCGGCTTTATCGTCTTCAACATACCATAAGTCACAATTCGAAATTTGCCTACCTTTTTGAAACCCTTTTGAATTCCCTTTCGAATTCTTTTGTCTGGTCGATTATCATCTGCACTGCGTTGTCCAGTATCTTTTTGGGGTTTTTCGCCCTGACCGTAAATTTTGGTTCAGAAAGATACGGATGTTCTATAATGTACGAAGCCTGTTTGCCCCCGGCTTTCCACACGTTCTCCCTCAGAAGGTTGAGGAATGTATGGGTTTCGCCACGAACCTCCAGCGAAATCTTCTCGTTGGTCCTCTCCAAAGCCACCAATTTCATAAGAATTAATTTATAGGGTAAGGTATTTAAATGATTTAATATTCCAAACTTTTAAACATCTTTTGCAATAATTAATAATTCGAGGGTAAGAGTATGTCTATATTTCGAGCGTATGATATCAGGGGGGTATACCCGGATCAATTAAACGGGGATATCGCATATAAGATAGGTCTGGCCTTCGGAAAGTTCTTAGGTAAAGGGATAATCGCGCTCGGTATGGATGTCAGGGAGAGTGGCCCTGATCTGAAGGAGAATCTTTTGAAGGGTTTGAGGGAAAGCGGATTGAAGGTTATCGATATAGGAATAATTCCGACCCCTGTCCTTTACTTCACCGTCGCTTTCATGGGACTAGACGGAGGCGCTATGATAACTGGATCGCACAACCCCAAGGAGTACAACGGGGTTAAGTTGTGCGGGAAGAAAGGGGTTTGTCTTTCGTATGAAACGGGGATAGGAAAAATCGAATCCCTCGTTAAGAAGGGGGTTGAATCCCCGAATCTTGAAGGGGGATTGACTAAAAAACAGATGGAAAGCGAATACATCAATTTTGTCACCGGCAAGGTCAACTTCAAAAAACCCCTGCGGGTAGTGATAGATGCGGGTAATGGGGTGGCGGGGAAGGTTTCCTCCGAGATATTTCGAAAGCTTGGTTGCGATGTGATCGAGCTCAACTGCGAACCGGACGGGAGATTCCCAAAACATCATCCCGATCCGCTCGTGAGGGAGAATCTGAGAGAACTCCAGGCGAAAGTGAAGGAAGAAAAAGCAGACCTTGGGATAGCGTATGACGGTGATGGTGATCGCGTGGGATTTGTGGACGAGAAAGGCGAAGTGTTCGAGAACAACAAGGCTTTCGGTCTCATAATCGAAAACCTTCTAGAAAGGAATCCAGGTAGCAAGGTTATACACGAGGTTCTGTCCTCGAAACTCGTTGAGGATGTGATACGAAAGAAAGGGGGGATTCCCGTGGTTTCAAGGGTGGGTCATTCCTACATCCAAATGAAGATGTTCGGGGAGAACGCAATTATGGGGGGCGAAACGTCCGGCCATTATTATTTCAGGGAAAGCTACAATTACGATGACGGGGTTTTCGGCTCGGTCAAGCTGGCAGAACTCCTTTCAAGGTCGGGCAAACCAATGTCAGAGCTAGGGAAAGAACTTCCTCGCTATATCACCTCTGATGACACGAGAGTCCACTGCCCGGACGATAAAAAATTCGATGTGGTAGAGAGCCTTCGAAAGAAATTCGAAGGGATGGGTGAGATGATAACGATTGATGGCGTGAAAGTCGTTCTTAAGAATTCCTGGTTCATAGTCCGCGCGTCAAACACCCAGCCAGCGTTGGTCTTGAGGTGGGAGGCGAAGGATGAAAAGGAGTTCGAAAGGCTCGAGGCATTCGTTAAAAAAGAGGTAGAAAGCGAAATAAAGGCTATTTCCTGATGTCCTTGAGGATTTTTTCCGCAGAGTCAACTGATATTTTCTTCTCTCTGATCATCTTCTCCGAGACTTTGTCTGTCTCATCCCCCTTCGCCCCTGCTATCACCGCGATGTTCTTCGCAT
>JAGMCY010000187.1 GCA_023128965.1 Candidatus Aenigmatarchaeota archaeon
GTTACCGTGATAGTTGATACCGTAACAAAGGATTTCGATATAAAGGTCGGTTCTCCGCCCGCGGCAGCGCTCATCAAGAAAGAGCTCGGGATCGAGAAGGGTTCGAGCGAGGCCAGTAAGGTTCGTGCTGGTGATCTCACGGAAGAGCAGGTTAAGAAAGTCGCTTCCGCTAAGTTCGGTTCTACAGAGGATCGCTACGTCAACCAGGTTAGAGGGACCGCTCGTAGTATGGGGATAACGATTGATGAGGGAAAGCTCTCGGAGGAGGAGATGAAGGCCGTGGAGGAATCCCACAGGAAAGCGGCCGAGGAAGCGGCTGCTGTTGAAGCTGCGGCTGCTGCTCCTGCAGAAGGTGAAGCGCCAGCTGAGGGCGAAGTAGCGAAAGAGGGCGAGGAAGCGAAGGGAGAGAAACCGGCAGAAGAAACGAAGCCCGAGGAAAGGAAAGAGGAAGGAGAAGCGAAAGAAGAAAAGAAGGAAGGGAAAAAGGAGTAAGTTTCGCTATCTCATTTCAGTTTTTTCTACGAGACCTTTCTTTATCAATAGATCAGCATTGGGTTCCGGAAGGGTTGTGATGTCCCCTCGCTTGAACGATCCGTAATTCTTCATGTTTATACCCACGAACTTCTGGACGTCCTCGAGGATCGTGACTAGGACGAGATTTTCCTCTTCTTCCTCGAGTTTTTCTTCCCTTTCCTTCTGAAACCCCTTTATACACTCAACAACCCTTTCAAAAAATTTGCCTTCCTCAGGAGTCATGTTTTCAAGAAGAACTCCGGAATCTATGAAACCGGGAGCGGAATTCAGGATCTTCCTCTCCCTGCCCCCGAATATCGTTTTCAGTCGTCTCTTTATCGAGTCCAGGGCCCACTGATCCGCCTCTATCCTGACCATTTTCGTTTTCTTCTCAAAATATTCCCTCACCTGCCCGAAAAAATCGTCCGGGAGCTTGGTCAGACCCTGCGAATTCTTCTCCTCCTCGAAGATCCTCCGGATTGTCTCGTCCGTTAGCATGATTAATGGTTGACTGTCAGAAATATAAAACTAAATTACAATCAGATAAAATGGCACCTTTCTTAAAACCAAGTGAAAGGGGGAGAATGAAGTATTGTGGCTGTATCGCATATTATGACAATTTAAAAGATAAGAATTTTGTTTTTAAATTCTACAGGGACTCTGAAAATTCTGAAATCTTTGTGACAGGATTTACAACCAACAAGAAGCTGGATATCGAAATTGCAGAAAAAAATATTAAAAAGTTTATGGAAGATAACGGCTATATCTAGATAATATTTCTTTTAAAACAGCAACTTTAATAATTATTAAAAATAAGCTGAAGTGATTACCATGCCTATAAGACAACCGATAATTTCCGTGCTAGGGCACGTGGATTCGGGGAAGACGACTTTGCTGGACAAGATTAGGGGTAGCACTGTCGCCCTCGGTGAGAGTGGAGGCATTACTCAACATATAGGGGCTTCAACAATACCCATAAAAAACATACTCGGGATATGTGGGGATCTCGTGAAGAAGATGGGCGTGGATGTTAAGATACCAGGTCTTCTGTTCATAGACACCCCAGGCCACGAGGCGTTCACCACTTTGCGGAAACGCGGAGGGAGTATAGCTGATTTGGCGATACTGGTTATCGACATAAACGAGGGCTTCCAGCCGCAGACCGAAGAGAGTCTGATGTTCCTGAAGGAGTTCAAAACCCCCTTTGTTGTGGCAGCGACGAAGATAGACCGCATCTTGGGTTGGAGATCAGAAAACTCTTGTTTTCTCCCGAATTTCAGGGAGCAGGATGAGCGCGCTCAAAACGAGGTGGAGGAGAAGATTTACAAAATTATAGGCCAGCTCGGGGAGAAGGGACTGAAATCCGAACGTTATGACAGGGTAGATGATTTCGCGAAAGAGGTATGCATCGTTCCTGTTTCCGCCATAACTGGGGAGGGAATCCCTGATTTGTTAATGGTTCTGACAGGGCTCGCCCAGAAATACCTCGAAAAGCGGTTGGAGGTCTCGGAGGAAATGGGGAAAGGAACGATTCTGGAGGTGAGGGAATTCAGGGGTTTAGGGACGACTATAGATGTCATACTTTACGATGGTGTTATAAACAAAGGCGACACACTCGTTATTGGAGGGCGAAAGATCGTGACAACGAACGTGAAAGCGCTCCTCAAGCCTGAACCACTGAAGGAGATGAGGGTGGAGAAAATGTTCAGGCAGGTAGAGCAGGTGTCTGCAGCGACCGGTGTGAAGATATCCGCCCCGAACCTCGAGAACGTTATCGCTGGTTCGCCCGTGAGGTTCGTCACGGACGAGAAAGATTTGGAAAAGGCGAGGAGAGACATAAAAAGGGAAATCGAAGAGGTGGAAATAGAGACCGAGAACGAAGGGATCATACTGAAGGCGGACACGCTGGGGAGTTTGGAGGGTTTGATCAAGGTCCTGGGGGATCTGAAAATCCCGATAAGGAAAGCGAAAGTAGGGAATGTCCTGAAGGCGGACGTGATGGAGAGCGCAGGGATGAAGAAGCCTTTGGTATTCGCCTTCCACGTGGAAATTCTTCCAGACGCCCTGGAGACAGCGAAAAACCAGGATGTGAAGATATTCAAGTCGGACATAATCTACAAGCTGATAGAGGATCATCAAAAGTGGGAGGAAGAAGAGAAGAAGAGGAGCGAAAAAGAACTTCTCGAGAGCGTCACGCATCCGGGAAGGATAAAGATTCTCCCGGGTTACGTCTTCAGGCAATCCAAGCCCGCGATATTCGGTGTGGAGATCCTCGGAGGGATCGTGAAACCCGGCTATAAACTGAGGAAAGGGGAAAAGGTCATAGGGGAAGTGAAGGAACTGCAATCTGAAGGGGAGAACGTGGAGAAAGCGAAGATAGGGGAGAAGGTGGCGGTTTCTGTGGGGGGCGTAACGATCGGTAGGCAGATAAACGAGGGCGACACGCTCGAAACCGTGATGAAAGAAAAGGATTTCGAGGTTCTTAAAAAACTGAAAGCGAAGCTCCCGGAGGATGAGAGGAAGCTTCTTGAGGAATTCGAGGGAGAAAAGAAATAATTTCTAACAAAAAATTAATTTAAATCCTTCTTCTGTTAATTCATAGTTATGCAGTCTTACGAAAAACTTCTGGACCAGGCATTCGGCAAGCTTCCGGAAAAATCGGAATCCAGCGAAAGGTTCCAGATGCCGAGGGCGGGCATACTTCCAGCCGGCGCT
>JAGMCY010000188.1 GCA_023128965.1 Candidatus Aenigmatarchaeota archaeon
TGCCCGAACTTGCAAAACTGTTCGTATCCCTAAAGGTCAATCAGTTCCAGCTCGCCTTCGTTCACGCCATAGGGAATGCCTGGGAGAACTTCGATTCAATTGTTCCGAAAAAATCAGATGTTATGCCTTTCATACACAAGGCCTTGGATATAGGGATAAAAGCGGGCGTGGATGTGATGGTGGAGGCGTACCCATTCTGCTTCATGCAGGGTTATGAAAGCTACTGCGCTGAAAGGTTCATGCCCGCGACAGAGATAAGATATCCCGACCTTTTTGTTGAGGATTTTGAAAAGGATCGGAAGGGATCAGGAAAGAAGAAATTCCCTCAATGCAAAAAATGCAAATTCGACTTGATATGCGAAGGTCCGTGGAAAGAATACCCTGATAAGTTCGGGGATTCGGAGTTTAAACCGGTTAAAGGGAAAAAAATAAGGAGTGTTGAGGAACTGAAAAATTTGTGATGTGTATGGAAAAATTGAAAATCTGTCTGATAAGCAAATATCCTCCACATAAGGGCGGGACAGCAGGTCTGAATTACTGGTTTGCGAGGACCTTGGGGGAATTGGGAAACGAGGTTCATGTGGTAACCGATTCGATAGAAAGTGGAAACTATTTCAAAAATTTGAATGAGGAACGAATGAAAGGTTACGAGCCGAAGAACGTCAGGGTTCACGAATTAAAATCAGATTCCCCTCTCCCCTCGAAATCCAGAACCTCTTTGCTTGTGAATCTCGCTATGAAGGTTATGGAAGAAAATGACATTGACTTGATAGACACGAAGTACTTCGTTCCCTATGGCGTCGCGGGCTTCTTCGCAAAGTTGATAACAGGGAAGCCCCTTGTGACAAGGCATAGTGGGAGCGACATAACCTATTTGCTAAAAGATCCTTCCTACAGGACACTTTTGATAAACATGCTGAAGAATTCTGATAAAATCATTCTCGACCCCTCCAAACTTGATGAGATAAAAGGCCTGGGGGTGGAGGAAAAGAGGATAGCGTGCTGCAGTGATTTTGGAATGAACATGAAAACTATTCCTAAAGAAAAAACGAAAAGTTTCCTTAAAATGATGGGGATAGATAGCGAATTGCCAATAATAGGATGTTTTGGTAAAATCTTCGAGGGAAAGGGTTTACTTGAACTTCTCCATGCATTATCCAAAATAAAAAATGAGAATTTCTCACTTCTTCTGGTACCTGAAACTAACAAAGACGGTATAAAATCTTATTTGTCCAAATTCGGATTGGAAGAGAAATCCATAATATTGGACTATCAGCCACCTTGGGTAATGCCATTCTTATACGATTCCTTGACCGCGTTAATCGCGACGGAGGTTGATTTCCCTGTTAAAATGCACACACCGCTAACGGCGTACGAGGCTTTTTATTTGGGTAAATGTACGGTCATAAGCGAAGAAACCCACAGAAAACCCCCATTTAAAGATTTGGAAGATGGTGTTAATGCCATTATCGTTGACCCGAAGGACACGGATAATTACGCAAAGAGATTGAAATGGATAGTGAAAAATCCCCAGGGAACAGAGGAAATAGGGAGAAATGTGAAAAATTCCCATAAATGCCCTGATGGGAAGATGATCACCGAAAAATTAGTTGAAATCTACAGGGAGGTCGTGGAAAATGGAAAAAGTGAATAAATGGGTAAAACCAAGATCCTTTCACCTGCAGTGGCATATCACGGAGAAATGCAATTTCAAGTGTAAACATTGTTACACAGAGGGTTTCGTAAAGGATTTGAGCACACGAGAATTGTTTATGATTCTAAGGCAGTATATAGATCTGATCAAAATATGGGAACTGGATAAAAATAAAAGGGCTAGGAAGATCTCGTTGTCCGGCGGGGAACCCTTGCTGAGGAAGGATTTTTTCAAACTTCTGGAGGAGATTCACAATAACAGGGAGATGTTCAGTTCAGTAGGGGTGATGAGCAATGGCTCCACGATAAATGATAGGGTTGCAAAAAGGCTGAAAGATCTAGGAGTTTCAGGGGTTCAGATCAGCATCGATGGTTTGGAGGGAAATAATGACAAAATAAGGGGAAAGGGGAACTTCAGAAAGGCGATGAACGGGGTTAAGAAACTGGTGGATAACGAACTGCCTGTTGGAGTATCAATGACAATTCATAAAGGCAACGTGAATGATGTGGAAGGATTGACCAGTTTGTGCGATAGTACAGGAGTTAAGTCTTTCGGTGTGAGCAGGCTTGTCCCGATAGGGAGGGGAAAGGATACAAGAATGCTGGAACCCTTGGAAACCAAGAAATTTTACGAGAAAATAATGGAATTGAAAGGGAAATGGAAGGATAAGGGTGTATATCTGTCAACACATTGCTCGGATTCGTTGTGGTTTCTTGAGGATAAAAACCATGAAACCCATGGATGTTCTGCCGGTTATGACAGCTTTTCGATACTCCCAAACGGGGATGTCGTTCCCTGCAGAAGGCTGCCGATAAGAGTTGGGAACATTTTAGAGAAGAGCTTAATCGATATCTGGTACACATCGGATTTTCTCTGGAAACTGCGAAATAAGGGGAATATATCTGCTTGCAAAAACTGCGAGTTCTTCAAAAAATGTTTTGGCGGGGCGAGGTGCGTTGCTTACGGGTATTTCCAAAACCCCTTCGCTCCTGATCCCCAGTGCTGGAGATTATTTAATAGTTTGCCCGGGAAAAGGGCGTCTCCTGTTGGGGCCAGTGACCTTATTTTATTTAATGAATCTTATACTGAAAGTTTTGATCCAAAAATGTATTTCAATAACATGTCCAAAGTTTAAATTATTTAGTGAAAAGTTATGGTTATGGATAAACCTAAGTATGAGATAGGGAAAGTGGAGATCCTTCTGGGATGGGTGTGCAACAACAATTGCATGTTCTGCTCTGTGGGGCATAAGCTTCCTGAAAGGTCAATCAAACCCTGGGAACTGGTGAAAAAACACATGGATTACGGAAAAGAGGTGAAATCAGGAACGATCTCATTTTCTGGAGGGGAACCAACTATAATGAACTACCTGGAAAAAGCTGTGAAGCACGCTAAAAAACTTGATTTCAAGACCATTGAAATCCAGAGCAACGGGAGGATGTTCTCCTACATGGATTTTGCGGAAAAAATGGTCAACGCAGGAGCGAGCAGGTTTTTGATTTCAATACATGCTGATAGCCCGGAACTTGGAGACGCACTCAACCGGGTGAAAGGCTCTTTCAATCAGACCGTGGAGGGCATCAGGAATCTTAACAAATTGGGTGTTGAAAACCTTCGATTCAGCGTTGTGATAAACAAGCTGAATTACAAAAGGCTGGACAAGATAATGGAGTTTCTACTCAGGTTCAAGCCGGTTGGAATCCATACAAACTATACGATAATAGACGGACATGCCTATACACTCAAGGAAAAAATAATGCCGCCAAAAATGAGCGTGGTCGCCCCATATATTCACAAGGCCATTAGGGTGGTAAAAAAAACTGATACAGAAATATGGATTTATTCTTTACCTTACTGTCTCCTGCAGGGTTACGAATTCGTAATTGCAGAAGCAGG
>JAGMCY010000189.1 GCA_023128965.1 Candidatus Aenigmatarchaeota archaeon
TTAAGAACAGGTGAGATAGATGAAGCCAAATTCAAAAGATAAGCTGGAAATGGAAAGGGAAATGGTAGATATAGCTCTAAAGTATAAGAAACTTCTGAGAAAACTGGAATAGTTTAATTCGTTTCCAAAGCAAAAAATTCTAGTTCTATTTTCACACTCCCCTCAGAACCAGACGTTTGTTTATAAAAATTACTGGCAATTCAGGATTATGGAAAAGGAGTTAAGATGGCTGAGCGTCACGGATGACTTAGAGGATGTCAAAGGAAAATCTGTTTATTCAGAAAAAAATCTATACATGGGCAAAATTGTTGGGGATACCGATACTCGATGGATTTTGGATGGTGGCGGGGGAATACGCAAAATGGGAAGCTCCCATTATTACATAAAGGACTAAAACCACGTCTTCTTCTTAGATTCCGAGCTGCTGTTTTACCTGTCTGTGGAGGGGCTTGTACTGTTTCCAGCGTCTTCTTTTCTCGGAAACGGGTTTTGCTATTTCATCTGCTATAAATCCGACAGTTACTGATGGAACAAGAACGGCAGTTTCATTTGTAAGGAATTTCGTTAGTGGTTGTGCGTAGTAGTTGCTTAAAGGGTCAACCTCAACATAAGGAAGTTTATCTAAAACGTTTATTACACCTGAATAAAAAGCGTTCCTGGGTGTCGGATCTCCCGATATTGCGCAGTAAACTTCGATTCCAACAGGAGCAAGCAATCCTATTGCAATTGGGATGGTGAAAGGATTGAATATTTTACCAAACTTGGAAGGTTTTTTTGTCTCTTCTTCTTGCTTTCCGTGAGGACTGTATCCTAATTCTTTCTTTTTTTGCTCCACGTAAGAAGGAATGGAATTGAGAATTTTTTTCTCGTGGGTTTCAAGCAAACTTTTGGCCTCTTCTGAAAGGCGTTTCTTGTTGTGATATTTACCGAAAACCTTTTTAATGTCCTTCTGTAACCATTCCACAGCGTAATCTTTGTCAAAACACGGGTGATATGTTGTCTGCAAATCTATTTTTCCGCATGCTCGGTAAATATTTTTTGCAAGACGTCTGAGAATACTTTTATCTCTTGAACTAATCATGTTTATTTTCAGAGGATTAGAAATTTAAACTCTATGTGTTCAAAATCAGCGTCGTCTTCTTTTTCATGTAAGTTCTTTTTCGACAATTTCATCTATTATGTCAGACCTTCTTCTTGGGGAGCTTCCCTGTTCTGTCAAATTCTTCCAGCATCTTCGCATACTTCTCGTTTTTCTTCATTATCTTTTTAATTTCTCGTAATCGCATACCTTATCAGCCTCTCTATCCGGTTGATATTTGGAAATTATATATTCCGAATTCATATATATCTTTTCGTAAGCTTTCGCTCTACTCACACTCCCCTCAGAACCAGATTCCCGTTATTGCTGAAAAACCAATCGGCTTCCTGGCCCTTTCCAGTCCGCTCGGATTTAAAAACCCCTAAGGGTATATATAAAGAAAATAAAAAGTGTAAAGACGAGGAGATTTCATGGAAGAAGAGGAAAGGAAAGAGGGGAAAGACAGATTCGGAAGAGAAATGCACAAAGCCACATGCGCTGACTGCGGAAAAGAATGCGAAGTTCCCTTCAAGCCTTCTGGAGACAGACCTGTTTATTGCAGGGACTGTTATCAAAAGCACAGGCCAAGTAGACGCTTTTAATTAGTTT
>JAGMCY010000019.1 GCA_023128965.1 Candidatus Aenigmatarchaeota archaeon
AGGGGGAGATGAAGAAGAAGAACGTCCTCGCTGTGAAGAGGGCGTACAAGGAGACGGGAGCATGACGGAGAAAAAAGTGAGCAAGGCGGGGATAACTTCAAGACCAACAACAGGCCTGAAGAAATCCGGATGGAGAACGTTCAGGCCGGTTGTGACGGAGAAATGCAAAGGTTGCGGACTATGCGTGATGTATTGTCCGGAAGGATGCATAAAAATTGAAAGGAAGAAAGCGAAAATAGATTACGATTACTGTAAGGGCTGCCTGATATGCGTTAATGTATGCCCTTTGAAAGCTATAACAAGCGAGAGGGAGAAGTGATATCGTGGTGAGAAAGGTCTTGGAAGGGAGTCATGCAATAGCTGAAGCGGTGAAGCTCTGCAATCCCGACGTTGTCGCCGCCTATCCAATCACGCCACAAACCCACATAATCGAAAGGATATCGGAGATGGTGGCGGACGGCGAGTTCAAGACGGAGTTTTCCAGAGCAGAATCCGAACATTCAGCGATGTCGATATGCTTGGGCGCACAGGCCGCGGGCGTTCGCACGTTCACATCCTCAGCAAGCCAGGGAATCGCTCTGATGCACGAGGTTCTTTACAACGTTTCCGGGATGAGGTTGCCCGTTGTTATGGCTGTCGTCAACCGCTCGCTTTCTTCCCCCCTGAACATATGGTGCGACTGGTCGGATACCTTCGCTGAAAGGGATTCGGGCTGGATACAGCTCTATTGCGAAAGCTCGCAGGAGGCCTTCGATACGATCATCCAGGCGTACAAGATAGCTGAAAACGAAAAGGTTTCCCTGCCTGTAATGGTATGCATAGACGGGTTCATTCTTTCCCATGTCTACGAGCCCGTGAACATAGCGGACAAAAAACTCGTCAGGAAGTTCCTGCCGAAGTATTCCGGAAGAAAGATGGACTTCGACAAACCCGTAACCCAGGGAGCCTGGGCAGGGCCTGACCATTTCCAGGAGTTCAAGCAGGCGCAGCACGAGGCCATGAGGAATTCGAAAGACGTTATAAGGGAAGCGAACTCGGAATTCAAAAAAATCTTCGGAAGGGGTTACGGGAACGGACTTGTCGAAACGTACAACATGGAATCCGCGGAGCACGCGATCATAACCATGGGATCGCTCTGCGGGACCGTGAAGCACATCCTCAGGGAGAAAAGGATCAAGGATATAGGCCTGATAAAGGTGAAGAGTTTTCGCCCCTTCCCCATAGGACTCGTAAAGAATTCAATAAAAGACCTGAAATCCATAGGGGTCCTCGAGAAGGATATCTCGCTCGGTCTGGGAGGCGCTTTATGCTATGAGATCCGCGGTCTCACGAGGAAGCAGGCTGTGAGCAGTTTTGTTGGAGGCCTGGGAGGGAGGGACGTGAAGATAGAGGATTTCATGAGGATGTTTGATGATATAAGGGAGGAGAGGAGAGGACTGGTATGGGTGTGAAATGCGGATTTTACCAGGGAGCGACGAACTGTTGTGGATGTCCGGAAACGATCGCAATCCGAAACATACTCGAGGTTGCCGGCAAGAATACGGTAGTCGTGAACGCGACCTCATGCCTGGAGATCGTGAGCTCCCAGTATCCCCACACGTCCTGGGGCGTGAACTACATACACGGGGCCTTCGAGAACGCATCCGCCATAGCCAGCGGGGTGACGCTCGCCCTGGAAAAACTCGGAAAGAAAGGAAATGTGATAGCAATCGCCGGGGACGGAGGGACACTCGACATAGGTTTGCAGGCGCTGTCAGGGACGCTCGAAAGGGGCGACAAAATCTGCTTTATCTGCATGGACAACAACGCGTACATGAATACCGGAATACAGAGGAGTTCAGCCACCCCTTTCGGGGCATGGACGACCACGAGCCCTCCCGGAAAGTTTTCGATAGGCGAGGAAAAGTGGAAGAAGCCTATAGTTGAGATAGTCGCCGCACACCGAACGCCTTACGTTGCGACGGCTTCGATAGGTTTCATTCCCGACCTTAAGGAAAAGGTCAAGAAGGCCCTTGAAAAAAAGAACCAGCCCTCGTTCATACACGTTGAATGCCCGTGCCCGCTCGGCTGGAAATTCAACCCCTCGAAAACCATAGAGATCGCTAAACTCGCGGTTAAAACAGGGATGTGGATACTCTACGAAATCCATAACGGCAAGCTCAATATATCAAAACCCGCTGGGAAGAGGAAGCCCGTGGAAGAGTATCTGAAAACCCAGGGAAGATTCGCTCACTTATTTAAACCCCGCAACAAACATATAATCAAAAAAATACAGACCCACGTTGATGACGAATGGGAAAGACTATTGGAAAACCAATAGGAGGTGGTTCCTGATGCCTTTTAAAATAATACTGGACAGGGATGCGTGTATCGGATGCGGTTCTTGCGCTGCCATCTGCCCGGAAAACTGGGTTATGGAAGGTGACAAGAGCAAACCGAAAAAAACCCAGGTCAAAGAAATAGGCTGTAATAAAGAGGCCGCTGATGCCTGCCCCGTGCAGTGCATAACAATAAAGGAAATTTAAACTTGTTATGGCCTAAATATTAATTGTTCAGATGAACACAAAAGTAATACTCAAATCAGTTGGAACTTGCCTGAAGTACGCTAGCTTTGTTTTTCTCATCCCGATAATAATCGCGATAATATACGGCGAGTTTTTCGCTATTCCTTACTTCTTTCTGAGCTTCCTGATATCCCTGATCCTGGGTTTCGCCCTTGAGAAGATATTCTACACGGACAGGGGGACGAGGCTCGATGAAGGTTTCGTGATAATCGCACTGATCTGGCTGCTCATCGCTTTACTGAGCACCATACCGTTCGTTTTCGTTGGAGGAACGAATTTCATAGACGCCCTGTTCGAATCCATGAGCGCCTGGACGACAACGGGGTTCAGCCTGCTCGATCTGGAATCCGTCCCGCAATCGATACTCTTCTGGAGGAGCTTCGGGCAATGGATCGGGGGGATAGGGATAGTTGTTCTCGCTCTCTCCGGCCTGTTCAAAACAAGCAACACCCTCTACATCATGGAGGGGCACGAAAGGATAAAACCCAACGTGATAAACGCCGTGAAGACTATATGGTGGATTTACATCTTTTACACGATCGTCGGCATCGC
>JAGMCY010000190.1 GCA_023128965.1 Candidatus Aenigmatarchaeota archaeon
TCAAAAAAGTAATAATGAGAAAGATGGTCTTTTTCATTCGTCCTTCCCCTTGGATATAGGATATATTGAGATTACGATATTAGTTAAATCAAGATAAAAAATCAATAAAATACTATCCTGCAATAATTAAAAGCAACTATGGTGATCTGTTAAATAAGAAGGGAGAGCACAGCGTTCGCAAGAGGATGAAGGCGAGGATGATTAAGGTCCTGAATTCAAGGGAAATGCGAACAGTATCAGCAACTTACCTCTGATTTTCCTTTCAATCCCAATACCCTAGATTCAGCGTTTTTCAATCGATTTTGTCACGTATTTGGCACACGGGGAGAGGTCTGCATGGCATGTTTACGTCCCTGAGTTTTCTAGATTTTGGGCACAGTTTTGCAATGCGTCGTTTCTAAAAAATCACTTAAACTCCAGGGGGCATAATGTGATTTTCTCACTCCGTGAGCATTCTTAGTTTCTTGGTTAATCAACCTCACTCCAAAGAGATGAGGTTTACGCGTTAATTGTTCAGCCCCGCCCGCCAGCCTGGGCGTTCGATAATGCCCTCCGCCTCACCCCTGTCCACTGCAAAGGGGAATAGAAAAAAATAAACATGAGGCAGGTCGGGAGCAATCGATGCTTCCACCTATGGAGGCGATAGGTATGGAGAAGTTGAAGAAAGAGATAAACGAATGGAGGGAATTCGTTATCGAGGACATTATGAAAATAGTGAAGAAAGAACTGAATGAAGACATAGAGGTATTGCTGGACGGGTTATGGGAACATGAGTTTTTAAAGGAAAGATAGTGATATGCATGGAAAAGGGATTTATAAACCTGTTAAGGTCGTTGACAGACCCCCTTGTATTGTTTCATGCGACAGACGGCGATTTGATACCCGAAGATTTGAAATTTCACATAGAACTGGAGCGCCTAATTCAAACAAAGGACGAAGGAATTAACGGAGAGGTCGAAAAGGCAACGGATTCGGAAGCCATGGCTTACTTAATGTCTGCGAGCTTCTCTTTCCCTTTAGAAAGAGATTGGGTAAATATCTACTCTTACCTTGTCCATAACTACGTCAAGAGATGGAAAAAACAGGAAGTCCCTGATTTTCTGAAAGAACACGACAAAATATCCGAATACGAGAAAAGATCTCTCGAAGATTTGAAAATATGGATTAAGAAACAGCAGAACAGGGAGTACAGCAGAAAAAAACCCGAACTAAAAGCGACAGAGAATGACAAAGACTCGAAGGCAAAACAGCAAAAAGTTGACGGATTTTTAAGGGTGGCTTGAATGAAACAGAAAGCCATTATGAAAAAGAAAGGAATTGAGGACTGGCACGAATTCAAAGACCGCAGGTTTCTCGGCTGGAAAAAAAGAAAGACAAAGCAGTTGTTTTTCAATCCCAAGGGAATGGGAATCTGGCACAAGAACCAGCGAAAGTTATGTTCTACAAAATAAGGAGGTGATGTCATG